>JAUWDP010000008.1 GCA_030608725.1 Candidatus Bathyarchaeota archaeon | reverse complement strand
CCTCTTTATACCCAGAAGAATGGTGCTCCCGCCGGGATTCGAACCCGGGATCTCTGACTCGAGAGGCCAGAATCCTTGACCTGACTAGACGACAGGAGCACGGATGCTATACACACATCCATGAACCCCAGATTTAAATCTTAACCAAGAAGCCATCCTCACTGAGTAGGCGGAGCGAAATCTCAGTCCTACAAGTCAGCCCAGGGGATTCCGGAAAGTCTCCAGAATCTCCCTCCAGTTGCCCAGATTATGCCACACGACTCCCCTCCGATAAGAGCTCGCGAGTGTCCTCCCAAGACCCCGCAGCAGGAAACCCGGCCTGAAGGTGAAAGACTTCACCGCAGCGGTGATCATCTCCACGATCTCCTCAAACGGCACGGCGGTGGGACAGATCCTCGAAACCCCGATCCCTGTCTCCCAGTACGCCTCCTCGTCAACGTATTCCTTCGACCGAAGCTCCTCCCAGAGATCCATCCCCGGATGAATGCCCAGGACATTGAACTGCGGGATATCTATGTCAAGCTTCTTCGCAAAGTCCAGGGTATTCCGGATCTCCTCCCTGGTCTCATCGGGCCCACCCACGATGAACGTACCCATGATGAGGTCCATCCCGGCCTTCCTCGCAGACCTCACGGCCTCCTCGGACTGCTGGGGAGTGGTCATCTTGTTATAATAGTCGAGGATCCGCTGGTTAGCGCTCTCGATACCCAGATACAGTATCTTGCATCCGGCCCTGGTGATCTCCCTCATCATCTCGTACGAGCTGCTGTCCACCCTCCCCTCGCAGATCCACTCGAAGTCGAGGCCCTCCTTCCTCATCCTGCTACAGATCTCGATCGCCCTCTTAGGGCTAAGCGTGAAGCAGTCATCGACGAATATGAACTGCTCATAGCCCTCAGACGCCAGGTAATGA
Organism: Candidatus Bathyarchaeota archaeon; assembly: GCA_030608725.1. Next base: position 11,478 of record JAUWDP010000008.1, on the reverse strand, counting down.
AGCTCCTCAAGGGTATTATCAACGGACCTAGCCCTCCAACGCCCCCTGCCAAGCTTCGAACAGCAGCAGAACCTACAACTGAAAGGACAGCCCCTAGAGGAGACGACGCTTGTGAACTTATTCACTGCAATAGTAGCCCCGCTGATCTCGGAGTGGTACTCGTCATCCAGCAGGCTTCGATCCGGAAACGGCAGCGAGTCCAGATCTTCAATGAGAGGCCTATCAGGCGTAATCACTAAAGAGTCCCCTTCCCTGTACGTGATCCCCCTAACGTTCTTGAGGGGCCCACCCGACTCCAAGACATCCACGAGATCAACGATGGTCTCCTCCCCCTCCCCCCTCACGATGACATCCACCGAAGGGTACTTGGACATGACCCGCCCGGAGTTGAAGGTGGCGTAAAGACCACCGAAGACAACGGTGATATCTGGGTTCCGCCTCTTCACCTCCATGCTTGTCAGGGCCGCGTTCCTACCCGACATGGAGAGGCCGGAGAACCCCACCACATCAGGCTCCTCCCGCAGGACCCAGTCCACGGTCTCCTCGATAGAGTAACCTTTAGCCGGCTGATCGAGAATGGAGGCCTCGACACCCCGCTCATTGAGCATGGTCGCCATATAGAGAAGACCCAGAGGAGGCCAGGAGGCCTCGCCCTTGATCCGATCTTTAATCTCCGCATTGGGGCTGGGATTCACAAAAGAGACTCTCAAACCAACTACCCTATCGACAACGACGATACTAAGAGAGTCTATTTTCACTAAACAAATAAGCCTACCGCCAGCCCCCTCAATCCCCCCTTAGCCACGTAAGGGGCCTAGCGCAACCTAAGAACAGGGTAGGGAGTCCACATACCACCGATGAACAAACCTCCTTAAGCCTGAAAGAACGTGAAAAACGCTCCTCCAAGATCATAATCCAGTCAAAAAGTAGCCCATTCCGAGAAAGATCCTATCAAACAAGAGAGGGGGGTCACACCATCAGACGCAGAATAACCCTCCTCGCCGTAAAAGGACACGGAAAACGACGCTGATAGGACACGAAACTGTGCTCCCAAGCGCCTAGAACGCTTATCCTAAGCCAGCCGCACACGCCGAGAAAATGGAACGAGACTAGCTCCGCATCGGGAAGGACCTCTCCTCGGTCCCGTCCTCCCTGATGACCAGCATGTCCACCCCGTCACCGGAGACCACGTCCCTGGCAACAGCGGACCGGATGGCCCTCAGCGCGAGCTCCGCCCCTGCCTCCAGATCCATCTCCTCTGAGTACCTCGCCTCCAGCACCCCCATCGCGATGGGAGCCCCCGAACCCGCTGTGATGAACTTATCGGGGATCAGGCTCCCCACGGGATCCATCGAGTAGACGGCCGGCCCATCCTCGTCCACCCCGCCCACCAACGTCTCCATAAGCAACGGCATCATACGCCTGTTAAACAGAATATTCGAGATGAGCTTCGCCATCGCCTTTACGGAGATAGTCCGATTCTTCTCCAACTTGTAGAGATTAGCGTAGGCCTTCGCTTCCCTCGTCAACGCCTGCATATCCGACACCAGACCCGCAAAGGCCAGCCCCATCGTCGGCGTCACACCGAACACCTTCTTCCCGGACCTGCTCATCACCATCCGGCCCCAGCTAACCCGCTTCTCGGCTGCCAGGATCACGCCGTCGCTGCAGACGAGTCCCACGACAGTGGCTCCCTGAATACTCTGATAGCCCATCTCAGATCACGTAACACGAATAAAGATAGGCAAGATATTAATGTTTAGCAAAGGACAGAGAGCCCTAAAACAGCCTAGATCCTGTAGACGAGGCTCTCATCCCTGTCTCGGTTCCACTCCACAACGTACCCTAATGCTTCGAGGAGAGGCACCGGCGCTCTGACACCCAACCCCCTCAGGACCCGACGGACCTCCCCGAACCTCATGTCGGAGAGAACGGAGAGAGCCTCTTTAACCTCGTGGAGCTTTCCCCCGGCGACCAACACTCCTCCGAGGTCGACGTAGCCCCTGCCCTCAACCATACTCCTCACCTCCTCCTCCGTCACACCAAGCCTCTCAGCCGTCCTCTGCACGTCAATGACCTCACTCTTGACGCGAACCCGGGGCGACTGGCGTGCTGATGACTCAACTAAGGGCTCCTCCCTCGCCTGAAGGGGGCTAATCATCTCCCCTCTCTCACTATGCGCCTCAAATGTATGAGACTTCTTAGAACGATGAGGATACACGACCTTGGCTTTCAGACTCCACTGCTTAGTTCCTAGGAAAATGACTAGAAGGTCATGGAGATGTGACGCCCGGTAACCTGAGAGCCTCGCTGGCAGCTCAACGGACACCTTTTTGGAACCTCGTCCCTCGGAGAAGTTACATTTCCCTAAACCGGAGCACAGCTCACGCATAGCGGGATCATTGCCTTCATAGACAACCTCAAGATGCCTCGCATGCGCCAGTAGGGTGACAAGGAGGCTGAAATTATACCCCCTCAGCAGGTCCATGGAAGGGACCGACTGGAACTCCTGCAGCTCCTGCTCACTCTGGAGATCGGCATACAAGCTCCTCTCAAGATCATAGACTGAGACACCCAGTCGGAAAGATGCAGCCCCCAGAACTCCCCTCCGCTCCTCATCCGAGGCAACGACCCGTCTCCCCGCCTCCTCGAAGACCGCCCTCCTAACCCGAAAGGGATTAATGACACCACGGCTCCCGAAGACGCAGCGATCCTCCAGCACCGACGAGAGCCCCCTGACCAGCCTGTAGTCGAATCCCAGCGTCTCGCAGCCACTGAGAGCCTCCTGCAGCTCCCCACGGGTCTGGCCGACATGCTCCTCAAAGACGGAGATGAGGGTCGTCGCAAGGCTCTCCTCGGCCTCAGAGGCGTAGATCGGCTTGATAACCCCCTTACGTCTGCGCACCCTGACGACCTCTGACGGCAGGATCACTGGCCCCTGCGCCTCCTACTGACTCGGGTTTCAGCTGTCCCCTTGGAGACGAGCTCCACCAGCCTCGCATGCTTCCCCTCCCCCTTCCTCAGCACACGCCCAAGCCGCTGAATGAACTGACGGCTGCTCCCCGTCCCACTCAACACGACGGCCAGCGAGGCATCTGGGACGTCCACGCCCTCGTCAAGAACCTGACTAGTCACTATCCGCCTGTAGACTCCTGATTTGAACCGGTCCAGGGTCTCCTCTCGCTCCCTGCTCGGAGTCTGATGGGTTATGGCGGGTATCAGCATCTCCTTGCTAATCAAGTATACCAGCTTGTTATGGCGTGTAAACACGAGGGCCTTATCATCTGGATAGGATTGGAGAATCCGCTTCAGGTATTCCAGCTTGGCTGACGAGTTCATGGCTAGATCCATGGCTCGATTCCTTGCTAGGAGAGCCCTCCTCGCCTCCGGGTCTCTCCCGCTTCTCATAACAAACCTCTGATAATCCCGTGCACTCCTGATCCTGATACCCCCTGCTCTGGAGATACCCCCTGTAGATGGAGAAGCCATTATCATACTCCCTCTGCTCCTCAGGGGTGAGAGGCACGTGAATCGTCTCAACGGAGTAGTCAGCGAGATGCACACCCGCGAGCTCGTCGACCTCCATCTCGAATACGACCCTGCCCACATACTCCATGAGAGAGACATGAGCCCCATCCTCTCTGGAGAGAGTGGCCGTCAACCCCATGCGATATGGCGCAGCATACAGCGTGCCTATCCTCCTGTAACTCGCCGCTGGGAGATGGTGGACCTCGTCAAACACAAGGAAACCGAAACGGTTACCCAGCTCCTCGGACCTTAAGACCGCCGAGTCGTATGTGATTACCGTGAGAGGCCTGACCTCCCTGCTCCCGCCGCCGACGACCCCCACCTCGACCCCGAACTCCTCCTCGAGGCGAGCCCTCCACTGCTCTACTAGGACGAGCGTGGGGACAACAATTAATGTAGGCTCCTCTAGGCTCTCAATGGCCTTGATGGCGACCACGGTCTTACCGGCACCAGTGGGAAGGACCACGACTCCCCTGTGCCCCTCAATCCTCCAGGCTTCTAGAGCCCCTTCCTGATAATCCCTCAGAACGATGCTTGAGGATAATTGAAGCTTGGATCCCTTCATAAACACCTCATCGCTGAATTCAACCCCCTCTCTCTCCAGGTGCTCCACGATCAGCCGGTAACGGAAAGCGGGCGCCCTGTATGTGCCCGATCTTGCGTCTAATCTTCCGTACGGAACGGGCCCACCCTCTGATACCACGCTACCCTTGTCGAAAGAGAGATGTATCAAGCCTGACCCTCGGTGCCTCAGTTCCCTTGATGAAATACAGGGATAGAACTAAGCGGAGTCATATAAAACCTCAAGCCCACCTATTCTTCAGTCTGATACCCTCACAGCTGATTCGCGTCCTCCCCCCTGATTCAACTTCAACGGCGAATTCTACACCTGTGAATAACCTGGCCATCTCGATCGCCGTCCTGGTATGATTGGTCATAGCGCTAGTGGTGAATGTCGACGCCCCTCCTGCGAGTGAGCACCAAAGGATTAGATTATCGGCGGTATGCTGATCCACCGAGGCCTCAACCCTGAGCTCATCAACGAGAGAATCAACCGCCTCCTCACCCACTCTCTCCGCAGGCTTACCCCGCTCACCCAGAGCACTGGCCCCGACGAACATATTAGGGCTTGAGACCGCCCACAGACTCAAGACGCTCCCAGGTGAGAATGGAGCGATATTACCTTCAGCCACTGCAATGGATATCTCGGAATCAACACCAGCCTTCTTCAGTACACGCTCAGCAGATCTAGCCTGCCTCTCGGCCACGTGGCGGGGCAACCTCCCGCATACTGAGACACCTTCGACTCTCGGAACCCCATCCAGAGGTTCGGTCCTTAGCGAGCTGAGCTCAATCACGGGTTTCACTGAAACATCGACTAGACCCCCGCCCCTAGGATAGAACCCCTCCCTCCGAACCGCGAGCCTCGCGGTGAATCCCATCTCCCTGAAGGCCTCCCATACTACAGAGCTTAGAATACGGATCGGGGGGGACCACCGCACGGCTGTGCCCCCACGTATTCTTATCTCCATAGGAGAGTCTGCGAAGGAGACGATGGGCGCTATGCACTGGAGTAGGAGGCTAATGCTCCCCGCGGTGCCAATATCAAAGCTGTATGAGCCTCCCTTTGGACGTCCAGGTCTGAACTTGACCTCCATGGATCCAACTGAAAGTCCCTCCGCCACCCCGTGGCAGATCTCTGTTACGGCCTTCAGGGTCGTGAGGTGCTGGGGCCTCAGCCCTGGAGGACTCCTCCCCACCCGTATATTCACGATCCTAACGGGCACATCCAGGACTGCACTATATGAGATGGCCATACGAAGAATCTGGCCACCTCCCTCCAGCATAGAGCCGTCGACAAGAATCAATGGACGAACCACATCAAATCAAGGACCCACCGCAGAAACGGGTCACGTACTCTTTGCTGATCCTCTCTGCATGATTGAGGATGTCCGTGCCAACATTCGGGACGCCACATACAAGCATCAGAATATCTTCCGTGTCAACTGTGATCTTCGCCACCTCAGCATCTCGATACGGGTAGATGGCGACAAGCTTCTCACCGTCCTCAACCACGACCTCACCCCCTTCGAGGACGACGGGCTTCTCCATGCCTATCCCGAGGAACTCCTCACCCATAATTGCCTCACGCATTAATAGAGGCCCAGAGAGCCAAGCCATATCGAAGGCCGCGAGGGGAACCGCAGCCTCCATGGAAGCCAGGTTGTAGGCATCCACAAATGTGTTTATCCGCGGCAGGGAACGCCCTCTCAGCACTCTCCGGATGAGAGCCTCAGAGGCAGGCCTCGTCTTCGTGGGGTCGACGCCAACCCTCCAGAAGAAGTCTCGGTACGCTCGGAATACAGGATGCTCCCGGAGCTGTTCTAGGACCCATCTACCCCTTATCCTCTCTATAACTTCCCCTTTAAACGCCTCGAGTTCAGGGTCTTCGAGTCTAACCTTGGCTCCCCGCAACCTCATGACCAGCGCAGATAAGCTTGGGAACTTAGTCTCCAGGGCTTTTTCAACTTCGAGAAGCATAGAGCACCACTAATGGACCATTATCTCCTACTGTTGACGGTGTCCGACTTAGCCAGATCCTGTATCCTCTCTTCGCCCCCTATCGCCTTGACGAAATCATAGACCTCAGGGGGGACTAGATCTCTCCAATCCTCGTCCTTCAAGATCCTGTGTCTTATCTCACTGGCCTCGTATCGGTCCCTCTCGTGAAGCTTGATACCCCTTACCTCATATCCAGCCTCGACGAGAAGGCGTCTTGTAAGGGGCTGATTGGTGTAGACGACGTCGAATCTAGGAGCCTGGCTTTCGACCTGGGAGACCCATACGCGATGAGCAGGCGCATCAGGAATGGGAATGAGCATGTAGAGATCTCTGTCTATTCCAGCCGCGTCGAGGGCGTATATTATCATCTCAAGCCTCTCACCAGCGGTGAAGGGGTTATCCGGCTCGTGGCTCATCTGGGCACTACCAACGACTATGAGGAGCTCGTCAACCTCTTTCAGGATAGCCTCGATGGCGTGAAGATGTCCGTAATGGAATGGCTGAAACCTACCTACGAAGAGAGCTCTTTTCGGCATCTGAAACAACCTCTAGACTGTTCACAATGATGCATCCACGGATTATAAAATGTATTATACATCCGATCCAATCACGCATATAATAAATGTCAGGAAGATACAACCAAAATAAAACTCAAGAGGCGTAAAAGTGTGGAGAGTGAAAAGGGACTTCAACTACTACATGTGAGCTGGGACGATGTCCAGTCGTTGACAGAGGAGATAGCTAGGCAGATACAGGAATGCGGGTACATGCCTGACGTGATAGTCGCTGTGAGCAGAGGCGGATTCGATCCCGCAAGGATCCTCTGTGATCAACTGGGGATAAAGAGGCTCGCAAGCCTTCAGATAGAATATTATAGGGACATCAATGAGACTAGCAGCACTCCAGAGATAGTATTTCCTCTCAACACAGAAGTTCCGGACACGTCAATTCTTATTGTAGATGACGTCTCAGACACAGGAACTTCCCTAAAAGTAGCAAGAGATCACGTACTTGAACGAGGGGCTTCGGAGGTTCGGGTCGCAACTCTCCATGTCAAGCCATGGACCAAATTTAGACCCGACTTTTCAGCATCCGTAGTCGAATCGTGGATAATCTATCCATGGGAAACCGTGGAGAGTATTACCTCCATTGCAGAGAAATTAAAACTCGAAGGGCTAAGCTCGTCGAATATAGAAGGGGAATTGAAAAGGCTTGGTTTCAGTCGAAAGCAGTTAGAGAAGTCTAACTATAATCTCTAAAAAGTTTAGACCATTCTTCAATGCGACATCTGCTTGAAAAACGCATCAAGAGGGATGAAATGAAAAAAGCGCAGTCCAATATCCGATAAGGTAATAATCCCTTTTTACTACGTTCAGGCGTAGTGTTCAGAACTACTAGAGGACCTGAGGCTGTTCTAACTCGTCCTCTTCTATGACAGCCAATTCTATCTTCATTAGCGTAGTAACATAACCAGCGATCTTGTTCCTTAGTTTTTTTGACACGTCGAGTCCTATCTCCTTGAGGAACTGCTTATTCTGCTCAAAGTCGATGGTGAAGCTCTTCTCGTATCTATCTATTAATTCGTTGGAGATACGCTTGATCATCTCTGTCCTGACTTTCCCCATGTTTACCACCTGTTCTATCTGTTGTAGCGCTGATATGGAGTCGTCTCCATGTTTTAAATATTACTTTTAATGGTTCGCAAAGATCGATGTTGTTCCACCGATGACGGGAAGAAGCTCGAAGTCAAGATTCGTTCGTAAAACCGATGTCGGTAAGAAATAACTCGTTTAAATCGTAATGTGTCCATTTATCCATCCATTTTACTTCGAGGGTTATATGATCGGGATTATAGATGCTCTCATCGTATATCCGGGGCTTTCTCAGTTGTCATTATCGCTTTAGGAAATCCCTTTTTGAAAGAGGCTGTAAGCGATTCTTCTTGGGTGAATAAGGCGTAAGTATTAAATATTTGGCGAAGAGACTGGAATTAGAAGGATTTAGCATGACTGAAATTAAAGTCGCGCCGATGCATAAGCTGATCAAGAGAGCGGGTGCCTCGAGGGTGAGCGAGGAGAGCGCCATTGCCCTAGGGAGGGCCCTTGAGGAGATCGGTGTCAAAGTAGCAAGTGAGGCCATCGATTACGCCAGGCATGCCGGTCGCAAGACGGTTAAAGCTAGGGACATCGAGATAGCGGCCTCAAAGGTACTAGAACGATAGGGTAATATTATGAACACCCGGCGTCATATGTTAGAGTAGGATGCGTCATATCAGTTACGATATAGTTGTGGTTGGCGCTGGACCTGCCGGAAGCCTGTCTGCCAGAACCGCTGCAGAAAATGGGGTTCACGTACTTCTTCTCGAGGAGCATCCAAAGGTCGGTCTACCCGTCTACTGCGCTGAGGGGTTAAGCCTCCAAGGGATAAAGGATGCCGGACTTGAGCCGAAGCCTCCCATCGTATGTCAAGAGATTCTCAAAGCCAGAGTCTACGCACCGGATAAGAACTACGTCGATTTGACAAGATCCGGTTGGAAGGGGTTCACTCTAAACAGAGACGCCTTCGACAGCGCTCTAGCTGAAAAGGCTGTCATGGCTGGCGCAGAGCTCAGAACGAGCACGAAGGTAACTGATGTAATAAGGGAGGGCGATGAGATCGTCGGAGTCAGAGCCCTCGACGACGACGGATCATTGGAGGTAAGGTCTAAAGTAGTAATCGGGGCCGACGGACATGCATCCACCGTGAGAATCAGATCAGGCTTCCGCAGATGGTTCCCCGATGTCATACCATGCGCTCAGTATAGACTAGGAGGACTGGAACTAGAAAATCCTGAGATGAATGAGTGCCATTTAGGCAGGAAGATCGCCCCGGGAGGATACGCCTGGGTTTTCCCGAAGTCGAGCGAGGTAGCTAACGTAGGATTAGGGGTCAGGAGGTATAACGACGGTCCTCCCATCGATTACTTGAGAAAATTCGTGGACTCCGATCCTCGCTTTAAAGACGCTGAGATACTTCTTGTCAATGGGGGCGTGTGTCCAACATCTGGTATGATTGATAGGATCGTAGATAACGGCGTCATGCTCGTTGGTGACGCTGCGGGTCAGCTCATCCCGCTGACTGGTGCTGGTATCCACACAGGAGTCGAGGCAGGGAAGATGGCCGGCGAAGTTGCAGCTGAAGCGGTCGAGGAAGGAGATACATCCGCTGAAAAGCTTCAGGGATACGCCCATAGATTCGATGATAAATGGGGCAAGCGTATCACAGACAGCAGGAAGTTAGTTGAGATGCTTGACAAGTTCGAAGATGAGGACCTGAATACTCTGGCCAGGATATTATCGAGTGAGGACATCGTCAACATAGCGAATGGAACGAATGTAGGACGCACGTTGGCCAAGCTCGTTACACGCGCACCACGGGGTATCATAAGACTTATGCAGGCATATCTCCGGTAAAAAGCCAGATAATTTCTCTTTATTCAAGGCCTATCGCCCTGAATAAATGCTATAATTGACCATTGCTGAGTGATGTAGTTCATATTCGGATTTGAAGGCAGATTTTATGGCATAAAAAAAATAAAAAAAGCGTTTTTCAGGTTTCTTTCGTTGTATGGCTTGTGTTTCATGGGCCAATGCGAGCTCAGTGCGCGCGTCGCGCGCGCCTTGATGGGGTTAAGCTTATTAGCCTCTTCGTGGGGGTTGATTCGAAAAGGGAGCTGAGCATGGGCCTGGCTGAGAGGACGAATGTCGTCGACCCTTTGAACCTGATCCGGATAATGCCGGCGGAGGGAGCGTGAATGGATAGAAGTAACTGGATATTCGAGTTTTCAGGATTGTATCATGACCTAGCCTCTAGCCTGTTGGGCAGTGAAGCGAGCATGGACCGTGGGGGGATCCAGTGACGCGCGGAGGGGATGATAATAGAAAGCGCCTACGTGCTCATAACGACGGAGATCGATAGACAGGAGGAGGTCCTTCAGGCGTTGCGAGACAATGGGAGCGTTAAGGAAGCCTACGCCGTATCCGGTGTGTACAGCATCATCGCCAGACTAGAGGCCGAGTCGATGGTCGAACTGAAGAACATCGTGAGCACGAATATTCGGAGCCTCCCTGGCGTGAGGTCCACGCTGACCATGGTCGTGACCTTCTGAACTAAGCCTTCTCCAGCTTCAGGTCGCTATAAGAGACTGTGACCAGATCCCCTGCCTTGATGTTCAGCTCCTCCATCAGTTCCTCCAGGACCCTCCTGTCCTCAGGCAGGTCCGTGACGGGCCTCTCGAACTCGATGAACGTGCCAAGACCCTCCACCACGTCGAGGTGCACCTGGGTCCCCTGGTGCTTGTAGATCTCTCTGGTTTTCTCGACGGTGACCTTCACGCCGATGGAGCACCCCAGGATGGCCTTCAGGGTCTCGGGCTCCCCTGTCTCGACGATGAGGATGTCGCTCTGCTTCGGGTCCGGGATGTCCTCCCTGTCGTAATAGATGAGCATGGCCGTGGGCTCCCCATCCACCTCCCTCATCTTCAGCCTGTCAGAGACTGTGTTGAAGTAGGTGTCCGTCTGTAGGTACGTCCCATGAATATTGGTCCCCCATGACTCGATCTTTTCACGTATCGGATCCAGGGAGCTGACTCTGGCCTTGATCTCGATCAGGTTACTCTTCATAGATATCGTCCTTCCTTTGCGCTGTAGTGGCTACTTCCTCTTAAGGATGGAGACCTGGCCGGCGTGGTAGATGTTGTGATCCGCGACCCCGTGGAGCATCTTCCTGTTCGTGAACTCGAATAAGTTCTCCCCGAACTGGCTGCTCACCGTCAAATCGAGATTCCCCGCGTCGAATCCCGCGATCGTGGACTGGAGCTTCCCGTACATCTGGTCCAGTCGCTCCAGGTCTCTCGTCCAATCCTCCGCGGTCTCGCCCATGCCCACCCAGTCCTCCGTTGTCGGGATGCTCTCCATGACCTCCCCGTGGAGAGCCTTGTCGACAGACTCCATCCAGTAGGCACAGTGGTTGACAATCTCCCAGATCGTGTGCCGCCCCTCAATGGGCCTAGCAGCCGCCTGCCCGATGTCGACCCCCTTAAGGGACTCCATAAGAGAGGGGCCGTGCCAGGCACCCCCCTCCAGGGTCGCCCCATGCGTGTCCACCTTCGCGTAGGACTGCTTCAGCCTAGACGCTATCGTCGTGCATTCACTCATGTCAGGTCAGAGAGGGGAAGAGAGAGGGATAAATCTAACGCGTGGGGGAGTCTAGATCTCCGCTTACAGTAACCTCAGTAAAGGATTAAAAGAGGCTGGGGGCTTAGGTTGGATGTGCGGGCTGGTAGTTCAGCGGTATGAATGCTCGGTTCGCAACCGAGAGGTCGGGGGTTCAAATCCCCCCCAGTCCACC
>JAUWDP010000352.1 GCA_030608725.1 Candidatus Bathyarchaeota archaeon | reverse complement strand
GACCTCGTGGAAAAGACCGGGTGGTATCAGGCCACGACGGAGCTAAACCCTCTATCGACGGAGGCACTGAAAACCATCTCGTACGAGCTGGCCGAGCAGGGAGACCCTCCTGACTGGGTCGTCGTCGCCATGGGCAGCGGTCAGACATTCCATGCAGTCTGGAAGGGTTTCAAAGAGCTCGAGGAGATGGGCAAGTTGGCGAAAATGCCGAGGCTCATAGGAGTCCAGGCAGAGGGATGCTCTCCAATCACAGACGCGTTTAGCCAAGGAGATGTGAAACCCTCGAAGCTTGAGGCAGCTGAAACAGTAGCTAAGGCAATCTTGAACTCCGAGCCCATGTACGGCTCGGCCGCATTAGAGGCCTTAAAGGAGTCCAAAGGCATCTCCGTGACCGTGACTGACGACGAGATGCTCAGGTACGGGAAGGAGATAGCCCGCCTCGAGGGCATATTCGCGGAACCTGCAAGTGCTGCAGCCGTCGCATGTCTGCCCAGACTCCGGGATGAGGGGATTATCGGCCCGAAAGACTCCATAATAAGCCTGATAACGAGCAGCGGTTTAAAGACAAACGATATTTTCCAGAGCCTCAGCAGCAGGCGGAGGTCCCCAGGCCTCGGGTCGAAGCTGGCCACCAAGGAGCACCTCCTCAAGAATATCTCTAGAAGCAAGACGTACGGCTACGAACTCTGGAAGGGCATGGGGAAGAAGATGACCCTGGGGGCCGTCTACCAGCACCTCTCGAACCTTGAGGAGAAGGGGCTCATCGTGTCCCAGACCGAGGGCAAGCGACGGTACCTACTCATAACGGAGAAGGGTCGAAGGGTCCTCGCCGCGATGGAAGAGCTGAGAATTCTCCTTTAAGGACATGCTATGTTCTGCATGAAAATCCGTGTTTACAGGAGTATAATAAAAGGGGTTTGGCTCCTCAAAGTTTTATGCGATCTTTTATGGCAATTGACACCGGGATGCCTATGACACCCGCAACCGTCATCTGGATCAAGTTGAAGGGAGCCTCTGATAAGGCTGCCCCGAAGCCATACATGAACACCTGAACAACGAAGTATCCGAGCACCATGACGAGTGAGCCGACGAACCATGCCACGACAGCCTTTGTAGGCGTCCGTGTCTGTGGATCACCCGCAAGCACGCCTACCACGTAGCCTTCAGCGCCCTTTATGACCGCTGTGAAAATGACCCAGTTATACCATCCGCCCAGGAGATCAGCGAGGCCCGAACCGAGGCCACCCGCTAATGCGCCTATGACCGGTCCGAAGACGAGGGCAGTCGTCATCACTATGGCGTCACCGAAGTTGAAGTATCCCGATGTTGCGGGAATGGGGAACGCGAACATCATCGTCGCGACGGTCGCCAGAGCCCCCATTACAGCAGTGGCAGCCAGTTCCTTCGTGCCCAATCTGAAGTTTGCACCCATGTTCTCACCAACAGTACGATAATACTATAGTTATAACTAATATATATTTTTGTCTGGGCGAATTAAAAAGGGTAAAAGAGGCGTTTCTAGGGCTTTTCTCAATTCGTGATGCACATTTCAGAGCCTAAAAGGTCTAGCTCAGCAACGTCAAAAACGCGTGTTAAAACGCAGATGATGCTCCGTACGTTTCCCTGCGTATGATCTAGCCGGGGAACCAGAGTTCCAGCTCGGCACGCGCCTCCTCGGGGTTCCCCGATGCGTGTACGAGGTTCTCGACGGCTCTCTCCTCCTCGGTGCTCTTGGACAGCGAATCTACTCCGTAGTCTCCCCTGATGGTCCCCTTCTCTGCTGTGAGTGGGTCGGTGTAGCCGGTTACCCTGCGGACCGCCTGAATCGCCCCTTCTCCCCCAATCCTCATGGCGAGGACGGGTCCCCTGGTGAAGTAGACCCTGAGCCTCTCCAGCACCTTCATCCCGTGGGCCACCGGGTCGG
>JAUWDP010000054.1 GCA_030608725.1 Candidatus Bathyarchaeota archaeon | reverse complement strand
GATACAGACAGTTCTTAGACACCGTGGAGCCATACCCTCTCACGAAGGCCCAGAGGGAGGCCATAGTAATCGACGAGGCCCACAACCTCGTGGTCGCCGGAGCTGGGACCGGGAAGACGAGCACCATAGTGGGGAAGGCACGATATCTCCTGGAGAAAGGTCTAGCGAGGGGCGATGAAGTCCTGATCCTATCTTTCACAAGGGCGCCGAAGGACGAGCTCATCGGCCGCTTGGACGTGATTCACGAGGAGGGGATCGGCGTTAAGACCTTTCACAGCTTGGGGCTAGAGATTATAGGGAAGGCAGAAGGTAGGCGGCCCTCTCTCTCAAGGCTGTCCGAGGACTCAGCCTATCTGCGCCGGAGAATACAGGAGTTCATCGAGGCTCACGTCGATGATTTTCAGTATCTAGACACACTCTTCGAGTACTTCACGTACTACCTCAGACCTCAGGAGAACATCTACGACTTCGCCTCCGAGGAGGAGTACGAGGAGTTCATCAGGTCAGGCGAGATTAGGACGCTCCAAGGCGAGAAGGTCAAGAGCTATGGGGAGTGCGAGATCGCCAACTTCCTCTACGTTAACGGTGTCAGCTATGAGTACGAGAGGGAGTACGACGTGGACACGTCGACCGAGGAGCGGGGGCAGTACAGGCCGGACTTCTTCCTCCCTGATCACGGCCTCTGGATAGAGCACTTCGGCATAGACAGGGAGTTTAACACTGCGCCTGGTATCGACAGGGAGGTGTACTTCGAGGAGATGCAGTGGAAGAGGCGAATCCACAAGAAGCACTCCTCGGCGATGATAGAGACGTTCGGCTACCAGCTCACGGAAGGAACCCTGGTTGATGAGCTCACGGAGAGGCTGAAGGTCTACGGGGTGAGATTCAACCCAGTCCCCCATGAGAGCATCCTGGGGAAGCTGAAATCATTGGGAAACATCAGCCATCTGGCTGGTCTGGTCTCCAAGTTCCTCAATCTCTACAAGTCATCTAACAAGACGATCAAGGAGCTCCGGGATGAGGCTCGGAGCAAGCCCTTCAGCAGAAGGTTCAACGCGTTCCTAGACATCTTCGAGCCTCTCCACGAGGACTACGAGAGGAACAACCACGAGGAGGGAAGCATTGACTTCCATGACATGATAAACCTGGCGACGGAGCACGTGGAGAAGGAAAACTACCAGTCGTGTTTCAAGTATGTCCTTGTCGACGAGTTCCAGGACATCTCCCAGAGCAGGTACAGGCTCCTGAAGGCCCTTCTGGAGCAGAACGAGGAAGCTAAACTGTTCTGCGTGGGAGACGACTGGCAGGCTATCTACCGCTTCGCCGGAGGCGATCTAACCATCATGACCCACTTCAGGGAGTTCTTCTACCCCTCAGAGACCATGTTCCTCGACGAGACATTCAGGTACGACGAGAGCATCCGCGACCTATCATCCAAGTTCATGATGAAGAACCCCCACCAGTACTGGAAGGATATGAAGGCTCGCGAGGTCGAGGGGAGCGGGGTGACCCTGGTCTGGTACGACTCCCTCAACGAGGCCTTGGGGGAGACCCTCGAAGCCATCGGAGAGGGATCTGGTGATATCTTTGTGATAGGCCGCTACAATGAGAGGCTGTACAGAGAGCTCGACACTTCTCTGATCAGTTCACCGGGGGTTAAGTTCATCACAGCCCACAGTTCCAAGGGGACTGAAACCGACCGCTCAGTGATCATCGGTCTGAGTTCGGGGGACTACGGCTTCCCTTGCATGATCGAGGACGACCCCGTGCTTGACCTCGTCATGGCGAGGGATGACAGCTACCCCAACGCAGAGGAGAGGCGTGTCTTCTATGTCGCAGCCACTAGGGCCAGGGAACATGTCTACCTCCTCGCAGACAGGAACAGCGTCTCCCCCTTCATAGCCGAGATAGCAAACGGAGACTACAATGTTACTGTCACAGGTGAGCCGCCCGTATCTCGATCATGAGCGCCACATGGCCTGTGAAGCCACTTCCACACGGAGCCCACAACGCTAAACCTGTATAACCACCTACTATCGTTCAAGGACCTACACCATTGATACAACAAACCCCAAAATAACCCCCCCATTCTGGTGTCAACATGACTTCTATCTGGATAGTGCGAGACTACGAGAGCTGCACCGGCTGCAGAAGATGCGAGCTCGCATGCAGCCTCCACCATGAGGGCTGGTTCTGGCCCGAAGCCTCAAGGGTCAGAGTTTTCATGCCCTTCCCAGGGGTCGAGGTCCCCCACCTCTGCGCCTAGTGCCACGACTATCCCTGCGTCGAGGCCTTCGACAGGCTCATGTGGATTATGGCGAAGCGCGAGGGGATCGGCGACATCCTTGCTGAGGGCACATACAGAGCGGCCAAGAAGATGGTGAGATGAAGGGGGTGGACTGCATGCCCTACGTGGTCCACGTCAAGGGGATCGAGGTGGGGGCCCACGGGACGAGGAGCGACCACGATTTCCTCGCCCACGACATCAGCTACGCCGTCAACGTGCAGGGAGGGGACCACACGAGCGTCGCATCGGATGGCTTCAGGGAGCTCTCGGGTGCCGTCTTCAGCGACTCCGGGGTCATCTGCAGCTTCGCCCGGACGCCCCAGAACATTATATTCAGCCTGGCCAAGGCCATCACGGGGCATCCCATCACCATTGACAACTGGCGTAGGGTGACCGGTCCCAGGATAGTCACCCTCCAGAAGGCCCTCCTGCTACTGGGCGGACCTGACGTGACCTGGACTCCAATCGAGGACGATGACAACCCGCCGAGGTTCTACGAGCCCCTTCCCAGAGGGCCGTGGAAGGGGAGGACGACGGACCGGGAGCTGGTGGAGAGGAAGCGGCTGACCTACTTCGAGACCCTAGGTTGGGACGAGAGGGGTATACCCAAGGCAGAGACCCTTCAGAGGCTCGGCCTCGAGGACCTAGAGTCCAGCATGAAGGGTCTCAGGGTGTAGGGCCAATAAATCCATATAACGGGACGTACAGTAGGATGGACCACATCAGGTGACTTGAAATAGGGGAGAACGCAAACGAGAGGACCAAACTGCTCAGCAGAAGCCTCCTCATCATGGTGCTGACGCACGTCTTGGTGCATGCAGCTGGAAACATGCGCTCCACACTCTTCCCGATCCTCAAGGATGAGTTCAGCCTGTCATACCAGCAGGTAGGCCTCCTCGTGGCCATCCCGTCCCTCATCCAGATATTCTTCGCGGTGCCGACGGGGTTCCTATCCGACAGGTTTGGGGCCAAGAGGCTGATAGCCGTGAGCATCGTGATGGCGGCGGTGGGCGCCTTCCTGGGCAGCATCTCGGCGAACCCCTGGATGTACATCGTTGCCTCGACTCTCATGACCCTCACCTCCACACTCTATCACCCCCCGTCCCAGAGCTACGTCTCGGAAACCACACGGCCTAGGGACAGATCCAGGGCGCTGGGGATCTGGAACGCAGGGGGGACCACCGGGGTCGCAATGGGGCCCCTCTCCATCACTATCCTCATGGGGTTCTTCGCGTTCCAGTGGCGCCAGGTCTATAACTTCTGGGTCATCCCCATCCTCCTCGGCCTCGTGGCCCTATACTTCGTTAAGCCCACTGACGAGGTTGAGCGTGGGGACGTTGAGGAGGAGTGGGATGAGGAAGGGACAGTAGAGAAGCTACTCAACATGGACATGATCGTCTTCCTCCTCTCAGGAACCATCAGGAGGTTCGGTGGAGGGCTCACCACGGGCTTCCTCGCCATCTGGCTGGCAGAGTCCCAAGGATGGACCATCTCACAGATAGGAGTGATGCTGAGCGCCAGCTCGCTGTTGGGAATAATCGCTTCGCCCCTCGGCGGGGAGCTCTGCTCCAGGTTCGGCGTCAAGAGGTGGCTGGTGGGCACCCTATTCGCGTCCTACGTGTGCTTCGTCCTCGCCATTGTCCTGAAGGAGTTCTGGCCCTTCATGCTCTTCTACCTCGCCCAGAGGTTCTTCGGGATACTCAGCATGCCGGCGAACATGACCATGACGGCCAGGCTCTCACCCCCAAGACAGAGGGGTGTGGGCTTCGCCCTGTCGTCTATTCCTAATACCATCGTCGGACCCATAGCGTCGATAGCCGCGGCGTACATAGCCGACTACTTCGGCCTCTACCCGATATTCATCGTGACCGCGGTCACCTACTTCATTGGTCTGGGGATACTCCAGCTAGGGGTTAAGGTGGAATAGACCAAGACAGGTCAGCCCGCATACCCCCTCTCAATCAAGCACGAGGTAAAAGCCCGGTTTGACCTCACTCCTTCTCGTAGGGCTTGTAGTCACTGGGGGCCTTCGCTCTACCCACGACCCCACTGAGCACCGCCACGGTGAGGACATAGGGGATGGTGAGGATTATCTGGGGGGGCAGCAGCCCCAGGGACTGGAGCCTCATCTGAAGCGCGTCCGAGAAACCGAAGAGAAGGCTCGCTCCGAAGGCCCCGAAGGGCATCCACTTCCCGAATATCATCGCCGCCATCGCTATGAAGCCCCTCCCACCGGTCATCCCGTAGGTGAAGAGGCTCAGGTGGCCCAGGCTCATGAAGGCCCCACCCAGGCCCGCGAACATCCCGCTCAGCGTGACGCAGAGGTACTTGACCCTGTGGACATCGATGCCAGCCGTGTCCGCCGCGGTCGGATGTTCCCCCACGGCCCTGATCCTGAGGCCCAGAGGCGTCCTGAAGAGGAGGATGTATGAGAGCACCACGGCGAGGAGCATGATGAAGACGAGGGGTGTGTGGGTTCCCAGGATGGGGCCGAGGACGGGCAGGTCCTTCAGTATGGGAATCGATATGGGCTTGAGGCCTGAGACGCTCTCGGAGGCCCCCCGGGAGCCCCAGAGGACCTGGCTCATGTACGCCGTGAAGCCCATGGCGAATATGTTTATCCCGGTCCCGCTCACGACCTGGTCTCCGCTGAACTTCACCGTCAGCAAGGCATGGAAGAAGCCCATCAGACCGCCGACGAGGACCGCCCCTACCACCCCCAGCCAGGGGTTCGCCGTGTAGTAGGTGACAGCCACGCCCGTGAACGCGCTCAGCAGCATCATCCCCTCGAGGCCGATGTTCATGACCCCCACGCGCTCTGAGAAGATGCCCCCCAGGGAGGCGTACGCTATGGGAGTGGCCATCCTTAGGGCCGCGGCGAAGAGGCCGACGTTGATTATGTCTATGATCCCAACCATTTCAGACCGCTCCTTTTCAGTAGTGTTCTGATCATCTTCGGGGCCGCCACGAAGATGATCACCAGTGACTGGAGGAGGAAGACGATGTCAAGGGGTACCCCTGTCACCCGGGTCATCACCATACCACCGCTCCTGAGTGCGCCGAAGAGGATCGCCGCGAAGAGGGCCCCCACAGGATTCAGCCCCCCGACGAGGGCCACGGCTAGCCCGTCCCATCCGTAGCCGGGGGAGAAGCCGTCTATGAATCGCCTGTGGACCCCCAGGATCTCACCGGAGCCTCCGAGCCCCGCTATGGCACCGCTGATGACGAGGGCCAGTATCATCCCCCTGTTGACGTTGATGCCTGCGTTCTCCGCTGCGTCGGGGTTCAGCCCCGTCGCTCTCAACTCGAAGCCCAAGACGGTCCTCTTCAGGACGTACTCTGTGAGCACCACCAGCAGGACCACCAGATAGAGTGATGCGGAGAGCTGCGACGGAGGCAGGATCCGGGGAAGCCTCGCGGACTCCGAGACGGGTATGGTCTGGGCCACCCAGCCGGGAGCCTTGAAGGGATAGTTGACCATGTAGCTTGTCAGGTACATAGCCACGTAGCTCAGCATCATAGTCGTGATGACCTCGTGAGCCCCGTACTTGGCCCTCAGGAAGGCCGGTATGAAGCCCCAGAGCCCTCCAGCCACGGCTCCGGCTAGGAGGGCCAGTGCGATGTGGACCGGCGCGGGCAATCCATTGAATGAGATCCCGACGACCGCCGATGCCATGGCTCCAATGATGAGCTGCCCCTCGGCGCCGATGTTGAAGAGACCGCTCTTGAAGGCGAACAGGAACGCGAGGGCCGTGAACGTGATGGGCGTCGCCTTCGCCAGCGTCTGCCCGATGCCGTACATGTTACCGAAGGCTCCCCTGTACATGGCGGAGTACGCTTGGAGGGGCGAGTAGCCTGTGAGGCTGAGAACGATTGCCCCGGTGACGAAAGCGAGCAGTATTGCCAAGATCTGGACGAACACTGCCTTAATCGTTGATACAATCGGTAGAAATCGACTGAGCACTCTGCTCTCTTCCACCTCAGTCGCCTTAACCTCAGTTATCTCTACCACCAGCCATGAGAAGCCCCAGCTCCTGCTCGGAGGTCTCTTTTGGATCCCTCGTCGCCACGATCCTGCCCTCGTAGATCACCGCGATCCTGTCGCTGATAGCCCAGATCTCGTCAAGGTCTGCGGAGAGCAGGAGCACGGCGCTGCCCTGGTCCCTCATCTCCAGAAGCTTCCTCCGGACGTACTCCGTAGCTCCCACGTCCAGGCCCCTCGTAGGTTGGGCTGCTATGATGAGCTTGGGCTCTCTGCTGAACTCTCTCGCGACTACGAGCCTCTGCTGGTTGCCCCCTGAGAGGTTCCCCGCGAGGGTGTTCTTGGATGGCGTGTCTATGGAGTAGTCCTCGATCAGCTTGTCTGAGTAGGTGGAAGTCTTAGCTAGGTCGAGGATTCGGCCCCATTTCGTGAATTCTGTGTTCCTGTGGCTGCCTAGTATGAGGTTCTCCATCACCGAAAAGTCTGATACTATACCCCTCTTGTGCCTGTCCTCGGGTACGTGGGAGACCCCGGCTCTGATCCTCTCCCCGGGGGATGATGAGGTGATCTCGGAGCCGTTGAGCGTAATCTTCCCCGCCGTGGGCTTCCTCAGCCCCATGAGGGTCTCAATCAGCTCCGTCTGACCGTTTCCCTCTACTCCGGCTATCCCCAGTATCTCGGAGGCGCAGACCTCCAGCTTCACTCCCCGCAGGGCTCGGAGGTCACGGTCGTCCAGCGCCTCGAGCCCCTCCACAACGAGAACGGGTTCCCCCGCTTCGCAGTGGTCCTTGTCG
>JAUWDP010000335.1 GCA_030608725.1 Candidatus Bathyarchaeota archaeon | reverse complement strand
CAGATCCTCCATGAGGGAGGGTAACTGCTTGCTGAACGCCTTGTAGCGGGCGTACGAGGGGGTGTAGTACCCTCGGACGTCTGCTGGCTTCACTAGGCCGAGGCTGGCCAGTGTCCGGGTGATGTAGAACTTGATTCGCTCCTCCTCGGTGGGTTCGGTGGTGTCCACCCAGGGGGGGAGCACCCTCTCCGCTATGTCGTACTGGCGCTGGAAGTTCTCCCTGTGGGAGACCATGAGCAGCCCGGCGCCGTAGAGGACCTCCAGGGCCACCTTGGCGGGCTTCCAGTCCCACCATCCCTTGGACGGGCCCGTCCTCCTCTGCTCGAAGTCCTTGGTGGCGAGGGGGCCCTCCGCCCTCACCCTCCCGAGGACCTCATCCAGGATGTCTGGACTAACGCCTCCGGCTCGGCCGCCCCAGCGTTCAAGCCTCTCTGGCATCTCTCCCTCTCGCATCCTCATGGGGCTGATGAAGAAGCGGTGGTCCTCCGTGGGGATGTAACAGGCGGCGTGGGCCCAGTACTCGAAGAGCTTCCGATCGTCGTAGGCCAGTTCGTTGAGGAGGTCTTTCTCGTGGAGGCCGAGCCTGGACCAGAGGGTGAGGTGGTGGGCTCGCTCCACGACGTTGATGGTGTCTATCTGGAGGCAGCCCAGCCTGTCTATGACTTGGTATATGTCGTCCTTCGTGGCGGTCCCTGGCTTGGAGGTGAGGCCCTGCTTCTCCACCGTCAGCCTCCGGGCGATCTCCTTAGTTGTCTCCATTCTGCAGCGTTCACAGTCTATTGCCTGCATTATCCTTTAAAGAGTGGGTGTCCAACTGACTCAGGAACAGGCATGAGCGTCAAGCCCCCATGGGAGACCAGCCGAACGGTCCAGGTAAGGGCGGAGGAGGAGGCGGACCCCAGCCTCGGCTCCCTGCCCGAGGAGAGGCCCATCCAAGACCATATCAAGTACGGCATGATAGTCATCGACAAGCCCCCGGGGCCCACTAGCCACGAGGTGGTGGCGTGGATTAAGAAGCTCCTGGAGCTTGACAGGGCGGGGCACGGGGGCACCCTAGATCCTAAGGTGACGGGGGTTCTGCCCGTGGGGCTCCAGAACTCGACGAAGGTGGTGCAGGCCCTCCTGGAGGCGGGTAAGGAGTACGTCTGCCTGATGAGGACCCACGTGGACGAGGAGGAGGGGCGGGTAGTGTCGACGCTGGGGCTTTTCGAGGGGGAGATCTGGCAGAGGCCGCCCCTCAGGGCCTCGGTGAGGAGGCGTCTGAGGACGCGGTTCATCTATGGCATCGATTACATGGAGGGGGACGGCCGGAACTGGCTTTTCAAGGTGGCCTGCCAGAGTGGGACCTACATCCGGAAGCTCTGCTATGATGTGGGGGAGGTGCTGGGCGGGGGGGCTCACATGCACGAGCTTAGGAGGAGCCGAAGCGGGCCCTTCGTGGAGGCTGATCTGGTGACGATGCTTGATCTCGTGGACGGCATCGACCGGTGGAAGCAGGAGGGGGACGAGTCCAGGCTGAGGGAGGTGATACGCCCCGTGGAGGAAGCCCTGGGGCTGCTGCCCAAGATCTGGATACGGGACTCGGCGGTGGACGCAGTCTGTACCGGGGCGAGCCTGGCGATGCCCGGGGTCCTGCGCCTTGAGTCGGGGATCGAGAAGGGCGTCATGGTCGCTGTGCTGACGCAGAAGGGGGAGGCTGTGGCGCTGATGTCCGCCCTGGCGTCGGGGGAGCAGATAATGGGGGCCGAGCATGGTCTGGCGGCGAAGCCAGTGCGGGTGCTGATGCCCCGTGGTAGCTACCCTAGAATGTGGTAGATTATAAAGGGTTAAATATTGGTGTAATTATCTGTTTCACTGAAATGAAAGAGTCTCAAACCGTGCAAAAATGGTTCAGTCGCCTTTCTCCTGAAACTGCCAAGGTTAGCCAGAGCATCTTTTCCTCCTTTATGAAGTATCTGAAGGAGAATGGGGGAAGTCTAGCTGATCTTGATCCAGATGGTTTAGTGGAATATCAAAAACAGTGTGATAACGGGAACATTTACGAAATTCTCGAT
>JAUWDP010000141.1 GCA_030608725.1 Candidatus Bathyarchaeota archaeon | reverse complement strand
ACGTCGAGCCTGTGATCTCTCTGGAGGTCCTTCAGGGCGATCTCCAGGTGGAGCTCTCCCATGCCGGATAGGAGGTACTCGCCGGTCTCCTGGTTGATTGTGGCGACGAGGTTCGGGTCCTGTATCGAGAGCTTCTGGAGGGCGTCGATGAGCCTAGGGAGGTCGGTGGGCCTCTTGGGCTCGACGGCCACCGTTAGGACGGGGTCCGAGATGTACTTGATGGACTCGAAGCCGATGATGTTCTCGCGATGTTCGACGCTTATGATGGTCTCGCCGGCTCGCGCCTGCTCGAGGCCGAGGAGGGCCACGAGGTTCCCGGAAGGGATCTCGTCAACGATCTCCCTGTACTGGCCCATATAGATGCTGACCTGCTGTATCTTGTAGTCCTTCTTGGCCATTACCAGGTAAACGTCTCGACCCTTCCTGAGGGTGCCTGAGAAGATACGGCCTGTGCTCACCACCCCTGCCTGGGGGTCTATGATTACGTTGGTGATGCAGATAACGAGTGGGCCGTCGTCGTCGAGGGTGAGCATTGCCTTCCCGACCTCGTTGTCCAGGTCTCCCTGCCAGATCGCGGGGATCCTGAAGGGCTGAGCCTTGGTTGGGGGGTCGATGTGGTGTACGGCCATCTGCAGTATTGCGTCGCTGAGGGGCAGCATCTCCTGGAGCTTCTCAAGCTCACCGTTCTTGTAGAAGTCGACGATGTCGGCGAAGCTGAGCCCCTTCTTCGCGAGCATGGGCAGTGTGAATCCCCACCTGTCAAGGGCGGAGCCGAAGGCGACGGTGCCGTTAGCGGCCTGCACTGTCCACTCGTTCCTCACCTCATCGGAGCCGTAGGTCTGGACGATGGCGTTGAACTGGCCTATGACCCTGAGGAGCTTCTCCTGGACGGCGTTCGCGTCCATCTTTAGCTCCTTGATGAGGCGGTCGAACTTGTTGATGTACATGACCGGCTTGACCCGCTCCTCCAGGGCGACCCTGAGGCGGATCTCGGTCATGATCTGGAACTCCTCGACGGCGTCGACCAGCAGGACGCATCCGTCAAGCGCCCTGAGGGCCCGGGTCACCTTCCCAGAGAAGTCGACGTGCCCAGGGGTGTCAATGAGGTTGATGACGTAGTCCTGCCCCTCCTCCTCGTACATGAGGGAGATGTTGGCGGTCTTGATGGTGATACCTCTCCTCTGCTCCTCCTCAAGGTAGTCGAGGGCCCGGGTCTCCCCCGCGCGGGTCGGAGCCATCAGCCCCGCCATGGCTAGGAGGCTGTCGCTCATGGTGGTCTTACCGTGGTCTATGTGAGCTATGATCCCGATGTTCCTGATGTGCTCCTTGTCGTGCATCAGTTTCTCGATTTCCTTTGTCTGCTTGAATCTGGGCATGCTAAATCAACCTTTTAGATTACTCTATGTACACAAATTGGGCGTCTTTTAAATCTATTTGTAGTATGTCAATAAGCTTCGAAGGATTGGAGTACTTTATCAACGCACAAATAAGTTCACCCAATTTAATTTATGCATACTAGACTACTAATGACCATGGTAACGCGCTATGATGACTTGAGGCCCGTCTTCAGGTACGCCATTATTTCTGACACCCACATCCGTCCATCCGGGGAGAGCAGCAGCCCCTGGAAGACAAACTTGCTTACGAACGACAGAGCCCGATGGGTTGCTCACACCATCAACGCCCACAGCCCAGACTTTGTCATCCACCTAGGCGACATCGTCCATCCCATCCCCCACCTGCCGACATATGGCTCCGCCTCTAAGGTAGCCCGGGAGATAATGGGAAGCCTAGAATCCCCCTGCTACTTCGTCCCCGGAAACCATGATGTGGGTGACAAGGACAACCCCACCGTCCCCTCATTCATAATCAACGACGAGTACATCGAGGACTTCCACAGATACCACGGGCCCACGTTCCAGAGCTTCGACCACGGTGACGTCCACTTCGTCTTGATCAACAGCCTCGCCCTAAACTCAGGGCTCAGTGAAGAGACAGAGCAGAGGGAATGGCTGGAGGCCGACTTAAACGAGCACAGGGGGAGGAGGGTCCACATCTTCAGCCACTACCCGCCCTACCTCCACCTGCCCGAAGAGCCCAGCAACTACGACAACCTTGACCAGCCAGCCAGGAGGTGGCTCCTGGACCTCATCGAGGAGCACCATGTGGAAGCCCTCTTCGCCGGCCACGTACACCAGTTCTTCTACAAGAGGCACGGCGAGACAGACATCTACAACCTCCTCTCCACGTGCAACCTCAGACAGGACTTCGCAAACCTGTTCAGGGTCGAAGCCCCCGAAGAGTACGGCAGGAACGACGCGGCCAAGCTCGGATACTGCATCGTGGACGTATACGAGAAGGGGCACGTGGCACGCATCCACAGGTCATATGGACGCACCCTCAAGGAGGGGGAAACCCTCCAGCAGGAGACGAGGATCGAGACCCGCCACCCCTCGGAAGGCTTCCCCTCGCCCCTCGGAGTCCAGCTCAGGTATCCCATAGCGGAGGTCACCGAACTCCCATACATGGGGCCCGTCGACGAGTTCGTCAGGAAGAAGGCCCGGAACGACTACACAGCCCTAGCCCTCTGGGAGACCGGCATCAGAACCCTCAGGCTGCCCCTCGCAGACCTCAACGACGAGACCACCCGAAGCCGCCTCCAAGAGCTCCACAGGATGGGGAGCAGATACGGTTTCTTCACAGTCAACACTCCGAAACCCGACGTCATCGCTGAACACAGCCACCTAGTCGACTTCCTGGAGGTGATCCTGCCCTGGGAGACAATCCACGACACACTCCCCGACGCATCCAACCTACGCGAAGCCCTGAACCTCCCTGTCTACGTCGCCAACATCGAGAGCAGCGTCCACAGGGAGCGCACCGGCCCCAAGTTCAGCCACTACATGAGCCACGGATTCCACATCGACGACACATCCAAGCTCGAGGCCATCCTCCCCAAGCGAGGCGCCGTGGACGGATTCGTCTTCGAGGTCAGCCAACACGACCACCCCCTCCCCACCATACAGCACATCAGCGACTACGCCAACGCCAACGGCTTCAAGGCCCTAGTCAACGTCAGGCTCGCCCCCGAGGACCCCGCTGACTACCCCCAGGACAACAACCACACCGCCAACAGAACCGCCGAGGCCGCCTTAGCAGGCTACGCCCACCCAGACGTCAGGGTCCTCCTGGACACATTCATGGACCACGACAGGGGATACTTCCCCCGGGCAGGCATCTATGACAGACGCCTCAACCCCAGGCGGGCCGCCCACGTCCTACGCCACCTCCAAGCCACCATCAACGCCCACGGCACAGACATCACCACCCCCACACGCAAAACCACAGACAGCTGGACCACAATCACATTCCACACACCCCAGACAGCCTACACCCTCCACCTACCCCACACCACCGACGCCCCAGCCCCCCAGACAAAGACCACAACCATCGACCTCACCACCGGCACCATAATCACTAGGAAACTCCCTGAGGGTACACAGCACCTGACCGTCAAGCCCTCATAAAGCCGCACTCAGGCGCGCATTAGAAAATAACTCATATCTTGGATGTGCGCGACTGGTAACTAACTCACTTGCCCTGAAGTAGGTAGGCGCGCGCATCAAGAGAAACGTCTTCAGGGACATTCTAGCTCCTGCTCTCCAGAAATGTTTACCCATTTTTTCAGAAAAATAGGAACGTTTATATGTAAATCTTTACCGTAATCTTGTGTAAGATATACCGATCCCGAAACGGGTCGGCATTGATACAAGAGGAACCAAAAATGGGACTGCTATCGAAACAGGAAGCCATCGTCTGGAACGAGTTCCAGAGAGGGAAATCCACGGGCACCATCGCCGAGGAACAGGAAGGAGAGAACCTGAGCCCCGCCTACGTCTCACGAGTGCTCAACAGGGCCCGGAAGAAGATCTCCCAGGCCCTCGAGGAGCATGCGGAGAGCCACAGGCTGGACGTGGAGAGCCTCCAGGACTACAAGGGGCTCCTCATCGGATTCGACTACCAGGCCAACGCCCAGGTCTACATCGTCTACACCGAGACCCTGGGGGTCATCGTCTGGTATAGGCATGAGTCCTACGCCGGGAAGCTCTGCCCGGAGTGCCCCAAGGAGGTCGAGTGCAGCGAGACCCTCGACGCCATCACGGAGGAGTACAGCATCGAGCTGAGGCCCGACGAGATGGAGCGCCCTATGACCCAGAGATCCATAGCGATCTTCAACAAGCTGGCAGCCAAGGAGATTCCTCGATACAAGAGAAAAAGGAGTGAATAAAATGGGAAAAGAAATCAAAGGAAAGGTGATCAAGCCCCCCATAAATAAAGTCACGAGTGGGAAGGTCTTCAAGCCATCAAAGGCGTTCCTCCACAAGGAGTGGA
>JAUWDP010000277.1 GCA_030608725.1 Candidatus Bathyarchaeota archaeon | reverse complement strand
GGAGCTATGCGTGTTCCTCACGGTAAAGCTTCTTGTAGATGGTCTCCCATCTTTCCTCCGTGATCTTGTCGGAGATCTCCTTCATGACGTCTCGGAACGCCTTCTTCCAGTCCTCCCCTTCGTACTTGTAGTAGACCTTTGACAGATCGTGCCAGATCTCCACCCTGTTCTCCTCGACGTCCTTCTCGATGGGTGGGAGCATCTTGGAGACCGTGTCTATGACCCTCTCCTTTAAGGCATCAACCGGGTTCTCAGATGGCATACCGTTCTTTTCCCCGCACGTCGACTAATAAAACTTATGCAACCAGTAAGAGGATGAAAAGTTTTATTTAACTTATAATATATTGCATTAAAATTTACTATATCATTGATAAATATCAGGTATTTGCCACGTATTTGCCATGTTTTTCCTCATCTAGGGGAAAACGCATCTCGGAGACCCTTTCTCCATGGTACACGCTCCTTTATAACCCAAAAGTACCATCCGGATGACAAATTTACCCATTTATTCGTGTTTCGATTCATTGAAATACATCATTCTCACTATACAGTCTCCGCAAGCGGATCGATGTTTATGTTCAGTGCGGATAGGATATTGCTCCTGGTATCCTCGACGTTACTGATAGCCTATATCAGCAACCTCTTCTACACGAAGACGAAGATACCCGACATCGTCTGGGTCCTTGCCTTCGGGATAGTCCTGGGACCCGTCCTGGGATACTTCGACAAGACCCTGTTCCTGGAGCTCGCGCCCCTGATGAGCACTGTGGCCCTCAGCATCATCCTCTTCGAGGCGGGCATCAACGCCGACATCAAGCTCCTCATTGGGAGCCTCAGAAAGGCCACGCTCCTCTCGGTCGCCACAATCCTGAGCGTGACATTGGCGGTCGGGTTCTCTCTTTCAACCTTCATGCCGTCGAGCTTCACGCTGCTCCAGGCTATGCTCCTGGGGGCCATGATCGGCGGCACGAGCACCATCGCCGTCCTCGGGGTCCTCAGCGGACTTGACAAGATAGTGCCCGATATCGAGGGGACGCGCACCCTCCTGATGCTGGAGTCGGTCGTGTCTGACCCTATCTGCATAATCTCGTCCGTCACCCTCATCAGGATGATTATGATGCCGGGGGTCTCCGTCTTGACGGGCCTCGTCGACATCCTGAGGACCTTCGTCCTCTCATCGCTGCTGGGCTTCGCCATGGGCCAGATGTGGGCGGAGGCCCTTGACAAGCTCAGGGGCAGGTCCCTCAACTACATCATGACCATCGCCATCCTCTTCCCCGCGTACATCCTCGCTGAGAGGCTCATCGGTGAGGGGGGTGGACCCATGGCGACCCTCACCTTCGGGATAATGATCACCAACTACGGCTACATCGCAAGGAAGTTCGGCATCGTCCGCAACGTGAAGATCGACACCCGGTACCTGAGGGAGGTCCACGAGGAGATAGCATTCTTCATCAAGGCCTTCTTCTTCGTCTACGTCGGGCTCATAGTCACCATCTCCACCGAGTACGTCGTCATAGGAGCGGGGGTCCTGGCCCTCATCATGCTGATCAGGTTCGTCGTCGTCTCCGTCGTCGGGAGGGTCGTCTACTTCTCCCGGCAGGAGCGGGTCCTCTCCATCCTAGTCTACGCCTCGGGGCTCCCCGCCTTCGTCATGTCCCAGCTGCCCCTCATCTATGACCCCGGGAGAGAGTTCTTCCTCGACCCAGCGGTCTACCCGAACCTCGTAATGCCCATAGTCCTGGGCACGGTCCTCTTCGCCGCTATAAGCGCGCCCTTGATGGCGAAGAGGTTGCTCAAGGAAGAGTAGACTGGTGATCTGTTGAACCTCGGGACCATCGTGGGCCTCGTCACCGCCTTCATCATCCTACTGCTGCTGTTCCTGCTCAGCGTCATCGCTTGGGAGCTCTACAGGCGAGACTTCAGATAACTACGCTCTCCCGGTTACTCGGGGTACTTCGGGTCTATCCCGTGCTCCCGAATGTAATCCATGTGACGTTGAACCACCACGGACCTAGGTAACACCTGTCCTATCCCAGAAGTGTCTGTGAAGGTCACGGCAGAATCCGACGGCCCGGGGACCGACGCCACGAAGCCGAGGTAGTAGTACGTTCCGTCCTCGAGAGGGAATGAGATGTAGGCGGCCGAGTGCGCGGACCCATTGCGTGAGATATACTACTCAACTATACTTCGTTCCCTCGAGGCTATCACACGATTACGTTGGGTCGATACACGGCCTCGACCTCCTCTGGATCCCTTCTAATCATCCAGTAGCCGAGGACACCGGACCAGATCCCCATCGAAAGTGCTGAGACGGCCTCTGGTATGGCGACCCCGTCCCAGCTGGGCAGCCATATGAGGGCAGCTATGACGCCGGAGGCGATCGAGAGGTACGCCATGTTCCTCATGCCCCTCCTCCAGGTGTGAGCCGCGAAGGCCCAAACTGCGAGGGGGAGGGTGACGAAGAAGGCGACGGAGAAGTAGAGGTGGATCCTCCCAGCGGTCTCGGGGAAGACCCCTATGAATAAGAGGAAGACGGAGGCGGCGAAGAGGAGGGCGAAGCTGGCCTTCCCGTAGATGTCCATCTTGGTCATCTCGTAGACGCCTACGGAGAACAGGGCC
>JAUWDP010000094.1 GCA_030608725.1 Candidatus Bathyarchaeota archaeon | reverse complement strand
GACCTCGCCCCCGACTACACGGGGCTTAAGGAGCTTCGCCGAGCGCCCGTCCAGATGGCCCAGGTCCGCCTTCTCGTGTCCAGTGACGAGCTCGACGCCCTCGGGGAGTATTATCTGGGCTATCACGGGCTTGGAGACCTTGATCTTGACCCCCATCTGGGTGACATACGTCGCCATGAACCCCAGGTTCTTCACCTGCGCCTCCACCTTGTAGACGGTGTCAGCGACCCTGGTGGCCTTGGCCTCGGCTATGCTGAGTCTGGGGAGCATGGCGGCGTGGCGGAGGGCGAACATCATGCACTTCTCGGCCTCCTCCGTGAGCCATCTGCCGGGCGGGGCGTTGCGCCTGGTGTACTTGGTATTGATTCCCCCGATCTCCACGGGGCCCAGCTGGGGGTGCTCGTACGTGTGCCAGTCCACGTGGCCCTCGGGGTAGTTCTCGTCTATCCAGTGGAGCTCCTTGAGCTGGTTGTCCTCGCTGAGGTCGCTGTAGCTGAAGTCGACTCCACCCCTGTCCATGAAGCCCCCGTATCCTTGGAGCCGGGGCCAGTCCCAGAGTTCGACGCTGAAGACGAAGGCGCCGAGCTGCTCGTAGAAGAAGCTGGTGGCGCATCCCCTGCGGAAGGGGCGGTCGTCCTCGAAGGTGAAGTCCTCGTAGATGCTGATGGCTGGGTAGCCGGTCTGCTCCGTACCCATGTCGGCTAGGACCTTGTAGACTGCGATGTCCGCCTCGAGGCCCTGGTCGATGAACCAGCTGTCCGCCCGGGTGGTGCTCTCCCTGAGGATGAGGCCTCCGCTTGTGTGGAACGTGTGGATCCCCGAGAGGTTGGGGTGGTCGGCCCAGAAGTCGGCGATGGCTCGGGGCTCCCTCTCCCAGAGGGGGAAGGGCCCGGCACCGCCTAGTGGAAGGCCTCCAGGGGCCCAGTAGGCAGGGTAGTTCCGGTTGGTTCCCCCTATGAACCTCTTGGGGGCCATGGTGACCTCCTTCCCGGGCTTGTATTTGAGGAACTTGCCCTCCCTGAGCACCCTGTAGAAGGGTCCTTCATCATCCGCATCCTCGGGCGCCCTCTTGAGCATCAGGCGCTGGTCCTTCCCTGAGACCTTCCAGTCCCCAGCCGGGTCCTCGATGCGCATGTAGACGATGGCGCCGTTCCCGTCGACGTCCTCCTCGTAGTGCCCCTCCCCGTCCGGGAAGTCGGGGTTGGGTATGCCTCCCCCGGTCCTGTGGTAGGGCTGTGTGAGGTAGATCTCGGCGCCGTCGGGGTTCACCCTGGGCAGGATGTAGATGGCGGTGTTGTCCAGGAGATCTGTGATGAACTCGTCCTTCTCGTAGTTCTCTAGGAGGTATCCGACGGTGTAGAGGCAGACTGCTGATCCCGTCACCTCCCCCGAGTGGGTGTTGCCGTCTATCCAGAGGCCGGGCTTCTCGTCGGCCGACTCCGTCTCCTTGTTGGTGATCTCCATGGTCCACAGGTCCCGGCCCTGCAGGGACTTCCCGATGGAGTAGAGCTCGGAGAGCCCCGGATGGGCCTCAGCGAGGCGCCTCATGGCGTCGTAGAGTTCACCATGGGTCCTGTAGGCCCCAAAGTCGATTCCTAGATCTGACATTGATACTCTTGTATCTGGTTGTACGATGTGGATTAAAACGTGTGAGGCGGAACAACCCCGTCTAAGGGCCCTTCTGACCCTTGAGTCGTGCGTGCATCTTGCGGTTGTCGAATGTATTCATTGTTTCACGGAGCATGGTGTTTGCATTCCCTACGCAGATCTTCGCTATTATGATCGAACTGTTAGAAGTAGAACATAGTATATACTGGAATAGATGTAATTACTATTAGTTTATACATACAGACGAAAACAAATTATCGGGATACTTCTGGTGGAATTATGATAGAAGTCAGATTTCACGGAAGGGGTGGACAGGGCGCCGTAACCGCCGGGGAGTTGATGGTCAACGCCGTCAACCTCGAGGGCAAGTGGGCCCAGTCCTTTCCCTTTTTCGGTGGTGAGAGAAGAGGAGCCCCCGTCATGGCTTTTCTTCGAATAGATGATCAGAGAATATGGCTGCACCAGCAGATCTATGAGCCTGACTGCTGCGTCGTACTGGACCACGGACTCGTCGTCTCCATTCCCTGGGCTGATGGGCTCAAGGAGGGAGGGGTCGCCGTCCTGAACTGGCCGGGCTCACTAGACGACCTTGAGCTGCCTTCCAACCTATCCAAGATCGGCGTAGTTGACGCCATATCCGTCTCCAGCAAGGCGTTCGGTAAAAGAGCATTCCCCATCACGAACACAACGATGCTTGGAGCTCTTGCGAGGACCACTGGATGGGTGGAGATAGGCAGTCTCGTTGAGACGGTGAAGGACAAATGGAGCGGCAACATCGCGGAAGCCAACATTTCGGCCATCAAGGAGGCCTATGCGGCCACGAAGGTGCATGAGGTCTGAACATGAAGGAGAAAGAGATAAGTATAGAATTTGTGCCGGGCGGCTGGGTGAGCACGCCGAGACCGGCGCAGGAGACGGGTACCTGGAGGACGTTGAGGCCGGTCGTCGACTTGGAGAAGTGCATAGGCTGCGGTATATGCGAGAGCTTCTGCCCTGAGGCCACCATCAAGGTGATTGATGGGAAGGCTGAGGTGGACTACGAGTACTGCAAGGGCTGCGGCGTCTGTGCCAACGAGTGCCCCTCCCAGGCCATAACCATGGAGCTTGAGGTCGAAGAGGAGTCGGAAGGAGGTGGCTCCTGATGGCACGGAAGGCCATGACAGGTAACAAGGCGTTCGCACACGGCGTGCGACTCTCCAGGGTCCAAGTGATATGCTCGTACCCCATCACTCCCCAGACGACCCTCGTGGAGTACCTAGCCGATTTCGTCAACGATGGCGACCTCGACGCCGAGTACATCAGGTCGGAGGGTGAGCACGGGATGATGGCGCAGGCGATTGGGGCGGCCCAGACGGGCGCGAGGACGTTCACATCGACGTGCTCAGCCGGCTTCGCGTATGGATTCCAGGGGATCGTGTCCGTGCCGGGGCTCCGCCTCGGGAACCTGATGCTTGCCAACATCAACCGCCCCCTCGGGGCACCTGGGGGCCTGCAGGCGGACCACTCAGATGGGCTGACCGCCCGTGACTGGGGATGGGTGTACCTCTACGGGGAGCACCATCAGGAAGTCCTCGACACGGCGATCCAATCCTACAGGATAGGCGAGGACCACAGGGTGCTCCTGCCCACCATGGTGGGCGCGGAGGGGTATTACATCTCGTACACTACGGACCTCGTCGAGCTCCCCGAGCAGGAGCAGGTGGACGAGTTCCTCCCGCCCTTCGACCCGGTTGGAGTGATCGACGCCGACAACCCCATGTCTCCGACGGTCTTCGGGACTCCAGAACAGATGATGGGCATGAAGTACGCGGTCCACCAGGCCTCTCTAAGGGCCAAGGAGCTTATCAAAGAGGTGAACGTGGAGTTCGGGGAGATCTTCGGGAGGACGTATGGCAACGGACTCATCGAGGAGTACAAGGTTGAGGGCGCGGACGTCGTCCTCGTGACCATGGGGAGCTTCACGGGCAACGCGAGGAAGGCGGTGGACGACCTCAGGAAGGACGGGAAGAAGGTGGGACTCGTCAAGGTCAGGTCCTTCAGGCCCTTCCCGACGGAGGACTTCCAACGTATAGCCGAGGACACGAGTGCGTTCGTCGTCGTCTCAAGGCACGACTCCGCCGGAGGGGCCGGAGCCCCCGTCGGATACGACGTGAAGTCGGCCCTATACAACATGGCAGAGAGGCCCATCATCCAAGACGCCGTCTCGGGCATCTGCGGCGTCGAGATAAGCTCGGACGACTTCGCGATTCTGGCTGAGAGAGGCCTCAAGGCAGTTGAGCGCGGCGGATTCGAGGAGGACCTGATCTGGTACCCTAACATGAGGATAACGGAGCGCTTCACCGTCCCACCAATGCCAGAGGAGCTCAAGAAGAGCTTCGTCTACCCCGGAACCGGGGCCTGTCAGGGATGCGGGATGACCCTCATCTGGAAAATTGTTATGGAGACCGCTGGCAGGGACAGCGTCTACGTGAGCACTTCAGGATGTGGAGGGTGGAGCGGCCCCCACACGATGTCCCTGGGGACCGGCGGCTCCGGTGGCAACCTACCCGGTGGAGCGGCGACAGCCGTGGGTATAAAGCGAGGGCTCATGAAACTAGGCAAGACGAGCACGAATGTGATCCTCGGCAGCGGTGACGGCAGCTTCGGGGACATGGGTTTCATGGCGGCCTCCGGGGCGGCAGAGAGGAACGAGGACATACTCATGTTCGTCTACGACAACCAGGCCTACATGAACACGGGGATGCAGAGGAGCGGTGCGACGCCCCACCTAGCTTGGACCACGACGACGCCTGTGGGAAAGGTCGTGAGGGGAAAGCAGGCGCCCACGAAGCCCCTTCCGCTGATAATGGCGGCCCACGGCATACCCTATGTGGCCACTGCCAGCGCGGCCTACATCCCCGACCTGAAGAGGAAGATCAAGAAGGCCCTCTCTATCAAGGGGTGCAAGTACGTCCACGTATACAGCCCCTGCCCCACGGGGCACAGGTACCCGCCGGAGAAGGCCATCGAGGTCTCAAGGCTGGCCGTCCAGACAGGGATGTGGCCCCTGTACGAGGTCGAGAACGGGGCGTACAAGATAACGGTCAGGCCGAAAGAGCTCAAACCCGTCTCGGAGTACCTCGGATCCCAGGGGAGGTTCCGACACCTCACGGAGGACCAGCTGGAGATGCTGCAGGAGACGACACAGGAAGAGTACCACCACCTAGAGCTTCTCGAGAAGATCACGAACGAGGATCTCTAGAATATTCCCTTTTTTTATATGAAATTTCTCAGGGTCGACCAGGCCTTAGGGGCCCTTGAAGCCACATGCGGGGCAGGTGTACTCCCTTCCGAAGAGGCGGCATTTCTCACAGCGCCAGATGGTGACGACTCCGCAGGAGGGGCAGTTGAACTTGACCGAGTTCTCCCCGGGCACGATCTTCTTCCCGCATGAGATACAAGATTGCATGGTTTCAGTCCACTATCAAGCCGACAGCCATCTATTTAAAGGTTAAACAGGCTCCTCAGCTCGGCGAGGGCGAGCCTGCCAAGGCTGCTCACCAGGACCCCGATCATCCCGGGATGGGTCAGGGCCGACCGGAGGACCCCGCTCTGCATGTCCATGTCCCCCTCCTCGACGAGCCTCTCCAGGGTGCCCTCGAGGCCGGAGCCCTTCAGGGAGCCGAAGAGGCGGTCCATCCTGCCGTCGGAGACTCCGTCGGCGAACCTCCTGGCGGCCATCATGGAGCTGAATTCCCTCCCGAGGAGCTCCCTCCATGCGGTCTCGTATCGGCTCAGGTACTCAGCGGAGCAGTCATCAGCCTCGAGGGCGCTGCAGACGGTCTTAGCCGCCTCCACGGCGCAGAGCCCCCCGAAGATCACCCCTCCCCCGGTAGTTGG
>JAUWDP010000079.1 GCA_030608725.1 Candidatus Bathyarchaeota archaeon | reverse complement strand
TGCGTGGGGCTCTACCAGGCTGCGAAAATAGGTGATCTGGAGGAAGCGGGTAAGTCTCAGCAACTGCTCTCATACGTCAACAAGGTGCTTGTCCGAGAACACCCCCAGGTCGCCGCCGTCAAAGCCGCCCTGAGCCTCAAGGGACACGCCGCCGGCATACCGAGGAGACCCCTGAAGCCCCTATCGGATGACATGAGGGAAACAATACTCAGGGATCTCCAGTCCAAGGACCTCCTCTAGGACAAAAGGTAGGGGTACCCCGAAAGAGTATGAATATCCCTCTGATAGAAGAAATTGACCTGAAAAACCCTCATCCAAGCTCCGAAACGGTATTGAAAATGTGCAGCTAGCGGCTCGATGAAGGCTCCAAAGAGATAAATGGAGAACGCCCATCGTAAAATCGAAATGTCTGAGTCTAACGGCCATAAGTATAAGAGCCTCGTCATCAGGAACGTCACCCTAGTAAATGGAAGAGGGACTCCCGCCTCAGGACCTGTGGACATCGCTATCGAGGGCGACAAGATAACAGGCGTCGTCGGCGTCAGCCCCGGAGCCGCCAGCCGTCCTGGCTACAAGCGCCCCGAGGGCGACATGGAGATCGACGCCACTGATATGTACGCCCTCCCCGGCCTCGTCGACATGCACGTCCACGTCCCATTCAGGGAGACCCAGTGCGGACCCAAAGGCCCCGAGTACGCCTACAAGCTATTCCTCGCCCACGGGATCACCACGATACGGACATGCGGATTCGGCACAGACGAGAAGCTCATCGAGCACCGGAGGCTGGGCATGACAAACAAGATGGTCGCCCCCCGCATCGTCGTCATGGGGACGACCGGCGAGATCACGACTGCCGACGAGGGCCGGGAGGCCGTGCACAGGCTGGACAAGCTGGGCACGGACGGCATCAAGATGATCCCCCGGTCCAACATCACCGCCGAGATCCTCGCGGCTATGGGAGAGGAGGTCCGTAACCTAGACATGAAGGCAGGCATCGCCGTCCACATCCCCCAGAGCAGCGAACTGGACGCAGTCTCTGCATCCGAGGCGGTCCCCGACTACCTCACCCTCGAGCACACATACGGCATCCCCCAGGCCGCCATCCCCGGCAGCCAGAGCATACCCCCCGACTACAACTACTCAGATGAGGTCGACAGATTCCGCTGGTCAGGGCATGTCTGGACGGAGGCAGACCAGTACCCCGACGACGTCCTCTGGGTCCTGGACACCATGATCGAGAACGGCACCGTCTGGAACCCCACCATGACCGTCTACGAGATCAACCGCGAGTACGAGCTCCCCAGCCGCTGGAGGTGGCTCGACCGCTACACGGCCCCCGGCCTCCTCGAGAGCTGGAAGCCCAACCCAGCCCGCCACGCCACCTACCACTTCAACTGGACCACAGCAGACGAGGTCGCCTGGAAGAGAAAGTACCAGATCTGGATGAGGTACCTCAAGACATTCGCGGACCGCGGGGGCATCGTCACAGCCGGCACCGACTGCGGATTCATGTACACCCTCTACGGCTTCTCCATCGTCCGCGAGCTCGAGCTCCTACAGGAGGCCGGATTCCACCCCCTCGACGTGGTCAAAATAGCCACCACGAACGCCACCGCCTCCATGGGCCTCGACCACCTCGCCGGAGGAGTCCAGAAGGGCTTCACGGCGGACATCGCCATCGTCGACGGCAACCCCCTCGACAACTTCAAGGTGATGTACGGAACCGGTGTCCCCAGGTACTCAGAGGATAAGACCAAGATGGTCCAGGTAGGAGGTGTCAAGTGGACAATAAAGGCGGGGATCCTCTTTGACGCTAAGGCCCTCCTCAGGGACGTAGAAGAGTACGTCACCGAGCTGAAAGGCTAGAGCGTATCCCCTCAAGGATGCCTCTCCCTTTTTTACACAAGATTTACCAACATAAACCGCACCTAGGTAAGGCATGAATGGTCTCATCGTCTACTTCTCTAGGACAGGGAGGACCCGCAGGGTAGCGGAGGCTATCCAGGCCCTCACCGGCTTCGACATGGATGAGATCAGGGAGGCGAAGGGGAGAGGTGGCCCAATAGGCTGGCTCAAGTCGGGGATGGAGTCCACGAGGAAGATGCTCCCACAAATAGAAGTCCTCCAATATGATCAGGCCTCATACGACCTCGTCGTCATAGGTACGCCGATCTGGGCCGCCAACATGTCCAGCCATGTGAGGGCATACATCACCAAACACGGATCCGACATAAAGAAAGCCGCATTATTCTGCACAGGAGACGGAGATAATCCCGAGAAGGCATTCGCCCCCATCGCTGAACTTCTCGGAAAAGAACCTGTCGCTACCATGGGGCTGATAGGGGAAGATAGGGAAGGCGAGGCCGCAACCCAGAGAATAGAGGCTTTCGTGGCCGACCTCAGCGCCTAGCCATTTCTCCAACTTCCATCCAGCTCAGCGTCACAGCCTTCGTGGATTCACGCCAGATACCCCCCATCCGGTCAGAGATAACCCCTAAAAAGCACAAGCAGAAGAGTACGAAGCATGTACACGGGCATCAGACGATCCTATACCCTACTAGTACAACTCCTGATGGAGATAATAGAGGAGCTCGGCACCGACAGGGGCATCGAGATGCTCCAGACAGCCGTGGAGAGACAGGCGGACATCATAGAGAAAGAGCTGAGGGACAAGATCCCCCCGGAGCTGCCCCCCATCAAGAAGGGCATCACGGTCTACATGGACTTCATGGAATCAGCGGGAGCCGAGGTGACCCTCAGGGAAGAAGACGACCACCAAGCCACTTTCTGGGTTAAACGCTGCCCGTTCTACGAGGCCCTGCTGGACGTAGGCATCGACTGCGGGTACTTCCTCGGAGGCCTTTGCACCCACCTCACCCTACCCGCGATACAGGCAACCCTGAAAAGATTCGACTCCCGACTCAAGCTAGAGACCAGAATAGTCAGGGAGAGCGCTGAGGAGCTCTGCCTGGAGAGGATCTACCTCGAACAGTCCTAATCCACCGCCCTACGACAGTTGAATATCCCAGCCTATCTGTGGAAAATCCTAAACGTACACGACACGACTAGTCTACCATGTCAAATAGCCATGGGGAACCCCCTCTCAAAGGGATCCGCATCCTAGACCTGAGCCGCGTCCTCGCAGGCCCGTTCTGCACGATGACCCTCGCAGACTTGGGAGCCGAGGTCATCAAAGTCGAGATACCCGGAAGGGGAGACGACACCAGGGCATTCCCCCCGTTCATCAACGGCGTGAGCAGCTACTTCCTCTCCATAAACAGGGGTAAGAAGAGCATTACCCTCAATCTGAGGACCAAGGAGGCCCAGGAGGCCCTGTACAAGATAGCAGAGAACTGCGACGTGCTCCTGGAGAACTTCAGGCCGGGGGTGACAGCCCGACTCGGCGTCGACTACGAGACACTGCGGAAGGTGAACCCGAGGCTCGTCTACTGCAGTATCTCCAGCTTCGGCCAGACGGGCCCCTACGCCTCATGGCCCGGATACGACCTCATCATCCAGGGGATGGGAGGCCTCATGGGCATAACCGGTGAACCCGGCTCACCCCCAGTCCGCATAGGAGTGGCGATAACCGACATCGGGGCCGGCATGTACGCAACCATAGCGATCCTCGCCGCCCTCAGGGCAAGAGAGGCCACAGGGGAGGGCCAGCACCTGGACATCTCCATGATGGACGGCTCCATCTCGTGGATGACATACATGGCGGGCAACTACTTCGCGACCGGAAACGTCCCCCCCAGGATGGGGTCCGCACACCCCAGCATCGTCCCGTACCAGGCTTTCGTCGCCTGCGACAGTAAGGGGATCCTCATCGCGGCGGGGAACGACAGGCTGTGGGGCCTCCTATGCCAGGGAATGGACCTGGAGGAGCTCAAGGACGATCCCAGATATGCTACCGCAGACGTCAGGGTCAATAACAGGGACGCCCTGATCCCCCTCCTCCAGAGCGAGTTCGGTAAAGCCCCGAGGGACGACTGGCTGGAGAGGCTGAGGGCCGTCGGCTTCCCCTGCGCACCGGTCTACACGCTGGACGAGATATTCTCTGACGCCCAGGTTCTCCACAGGGAGATGCTGACCGAGATGGAGCACCCCGTGGCGGGCACAATCAAGCAGATCGGACCGGCCCTCAAGTTCTCGGAGACCCCGTGCTCCCTGACGACGCCCCCACCCCAACTGGGAGATCACACCGAGGAGATCCTGAAGACCATCGCAGGCCTCTCCGACGCGGAGATCGAGACCCTCAAGAAGGCCGAGGCCATCTGACACGAAAATTATTTCCATGAGGGGCCTGACGAAATGAGCGAGTTTACGCTGAAAGAGATTAGGAGGGAGATAAGGGACAGGTCAGACCCAGAGAACGCCGATAACATGAAACGATATTTCCGTGAACCCATCGAGACATACGGGCTGAGCGCCCCCGACGTCAAAGAGATAGCCCAGAGACACTACATCCCATTCAAGGGAGATCTGCAGACAGCCATCGAAGTGGCGGACTCGCTCATCAAGTCGAGGAACCTCGACGAGGCCTCCGTCGGCATCAGGCTCATGCAGAGGATGGCCCGGAACCTCGACACGAAGCACTTCGAGCTGCTCGACGGATGGGTGGATCACCTCACAAACTGGGCCAACACGGACGGGCTCTCCACTTGGGTCATCTCACCGATAGTCAAACGTGATCCCAGTCTAGTCGAGCGGCTCATCGGCTGGACCGCTTCGGGCAACCGATGGAGGCGGAGGGCTGCCGCCGTCTCACTCGTCCCAATAGCCAGAAGAGGTGAGATGCTCGAAGAGGTCTTCACCGTAGCAGACAGATTGATGGAGGATGACGATGACATGGTCCAGAAGGGGGTTGGCTGGCTCCTCAAGGAGGCATCCAAGACGAACCCTGAGGAGGTGCGGAGCTACCTTCTCAATTGGAGGGACAGGGCCTCCGCCCTAGTGCTGAGATACGCCTCGGAGAAGCTCCCTAAGGATAGACGGGTCCTGAAGACTAGATGACATCAATACTAGCCTCTATCTTTGTGGTGAAGTTATGCAAAATATTGCTTTTACAAGTAGGATCTGTTTTCGAGGTTCTCAGGTTTCCTTGTCGGTACCTATCCTTTTTTCAGGATTATTGAGATGGTGCTCACGTTCCTGGGTTGACCTCCCATGCCCTCGAGCTCCTCCGTCCCGATCTCGATGTTCTCGACGGCTAGGTTCTCCATGAACCGGCTCCTAGTTACCTCGGCCACGTCCACTGCTGTACTTATGGCTCGGCCCCTCGCCTTTAGCGTAACCGTGCCGGTGTTGCCCTGAAACGAGCTCAAGACTGCCAAGCAGTAGTTCATGACTGGCTTATTTCCGATGTAGACAATATTGTCGTCAGACATTGCAACCCTTAAGAAACCAAATAAGGTACAAAAGGGTTTGGGTGACTGCTTTCCTTTCAATGCATAATACTCAACGATGGAAACGTGTCTATTCTATCCTAATTTCGAAACTCAGTTGGATCATGGTAACCCTTATATGGAACTCGGCAAGTCTTTCGCTCGCCAATCAAGAGTAGAGCAATATGTCTACATATGACGAAAAAGACGCCGAGCCAGTAAAGGTTGGAGAACTAAACTCCTACTCGAGGAAAGTGTACGCCACCGTCAAGGTCATCTCTAAGACCGAGGAGAGGGAGGTCACCTCCCGAAGCGACATGTCTACACACAGGGTCGCTGAAGCTCTGGTAGGGGACGAGACGGGCACGATCTACATGACCCTCTGGGATAACGTGCTGGACGAGATCCAGGACGACATGGTGTTGGAGGTCAAGGACGCCTATGTGAATCTCTTCAAGGGTTCCATGCGCCTGAATTTGGGCCGCTATGGAAGCTATGAGGTGATCGACGAGGCCCCCTTCGACGACGTAAACCTTGAGAACAACCTTTCGAGTAAGGTGTTCGAGCAGCAGAGGGGTTACGGCCGCGG
>JAUWDP010000028.1 GCA_030608725.1 Candidatus Bathyarchaeota archaeon | reverse complement strand
CAAGAGATCAAGCTCTACATAATCTCAGAGGAACGAGGAAACGGCTACGGATCCGAGGCCGTGAAACTCGTCGTCGACCACCTCTTCCTTAACCAGGACATCCAGAGAGTGCAAGCGGTAGCCTCCATCGAGAACACGGCTGTACGTAGAGTTCTGGAGAAGAATGGATTCACCTCCGAGGGCGTAATCAGAAAAAACCGGTTCCACATGGGAGCCTGGGGAGACTCTTCGCTGTTCAGCATAGTCAGAGAGGAATGGAGCAACCAGGCCCAGACGCCCTCACACAAATACTATACAGATGAACATCCTTCAGGCCCCTGGTCGAGAGCCCTCTACCAGAAGAGGACAGGGAAACCATTCGACGAAAACGGGTTCAAAAAGACCCATGAAGCAAGCCCAGAACTCTAAGCGCACGCAGCCTCCTCAGAGAGGAATGGAAAGCACGTACATGGTAAGCATAAGATACTTGCATGGAGACCAACGACTTGATCAACGCATGCGCGCGCGCACCGGTGTATGAATCAGAACTACATATCAGGTAATCTTCTTGATTTAAATACTAAAAGAGGCAGGTACATGTTTAATCACGCTCTTTCCTATTTGTTAATTTTAGTTAACGATAGCTTGTGAAATCCCGTTTTTAACGATATTCCTGTAAAATCTGCTCTCCACGTTGAACCAGCATCGCCGTTTCCCCTTGCTAACGCTCAACTCTTTAATGGATTCCGTGATAACTGAGATGTGATGAACCCGGAGCCCCTCGCACTGGTCTACCACGAGGACTCGGTCAAATACGACTTCGGGTGGGGGCACCCCTTCAGGTCAGACAGGTTCAAGAGCTTCATGTCCCTCATCGAGGAGAGGGGGTTACTGGAGGACCCGAGGATCAGGCTGGTCGAACCGGAGGCTGCAACGGAACGTGATCTGCTCCTTGCACACTCCCGAGAGTACGTGGAGGACGTGCGGGATCGGGCGGAGGCCCACGAATCCCTCACCGGGGACACCCCCCTGAACCCCTCAATCGTTGAGGGCGCTCTCGCCATTGTGGGCTCCTCGCTGAGGGCGGCGGAGCTCGTGGCGGAGGGCACCGTGGGAGTCGCGGAGGGCGTAGGGGGCGGGTTCCACCACGCGGGAGCGGCCTACGGCGGGGGCTTCTGTGTCTTCAACGACGTCGCCGTCTGCGCGCGCGCCCTGCTTGAGCGCCACGGCATGGATAGGGTGCTGATATTCGACACGGACGTCCACGCCGGGAACGGCACCATGGACGTCTTCTACGAGGAGCCCCACGTCCTATTCATCTCGGTCCACCAGGACCCCCGCACCCTCTACCCCGGCACGGGCTTCATCGACCAGATGGGGAGCGGACCCGGGGAGGGCTCCACGGTCAACGTGCCCCTTCCCCCCGGGGCGGACGACGGGTGCATGGCCCTGGTGCTTGAGGAGGTGTTCCTACCACTGGCACGGGAGTTCAGGCCTCAGGCCATCATCAGGAACGGGGGCTCGGACCCCCACTTCTTGGACGGCCTCGGCTCACTGGACATCTCGTTCAAGGGGCTGCACCAGATTGGTGAGGCCGTCGCGGGTGCGGCTTCTGATGTTGGATGTGGCGTTGTGGACCTCTGCTGCAGCGGCTATAATCAGCGTACCCTAGCCCAAGGTTGGCTAGCGCTCTTATCCGGAGTCGCGGGGCTTGATGTCCCCCTAATTGAGTATGCTTCGCCTCCTATAGCTTCTGATAATGTGTTTAGAGAGACCGAGGAGGTTATCAGTGAGCTTAAGTCAAAACTAGCTGATCACTGGAGATTCGGCTGAGAACACATCTTCTCCTAAATTTATTAACAGGACAACTGATATAGGCTTAAGGAAAAACTTTGAGCCTGCCCAGGAAGACGATCCCTTATGCTACTGTTGACGGGAACAGAGAACGCCCCTTCACAAGTGAGCTAGAGCTTGCATCCCTATATATCCTGGCAGACGCCCGGAGAGGGTCCGACACGCTCTCAGCCACCTCCTTCGTCTACTATCCCTTCCAAGTCCGACGCTGGAACAGCGCGTTAGTCATAGTTGACATGCTTGGTCTCAACGAAATGAAGTTTAGATACAACCAGGTCCCTGACGTTGACGGCTTCCAGAAAAGGCTCGATGCAGTAGTTGAGTACCCTCAAGCCTTCCTGAAGATACTGAAAGACGGGCGTGAGACCTACAAGAGCTTTCGGGAATGGGAGACCCTCGCCATCAGGGGGCTGGTCTCGAAACCCGGGAAGCCTGAGGAGGTGGAGGCCCTCCTCCAGATCGCACAGGAGTTCAAGGAGTACAACGGCTCCAAAGTCTTCCAGCCCGCGCTAAAATCCAGGGATGTCAGGACCATTTTCAGCCAACTGGACTCCATCGGGAAGGATATCGATAGGGACGTGAGGACTCTATCCAAAGCCAAGACAAGGTTAGGGAAAGCCTTGAACGTCGTCATGAAGGTCTTGGATGAGGAAGTAGAGAACGTCCGGGACTCTAGCGCCAAGACTGTGGCGAAGCTTGAGACTCTGGTGAACAGGAAGAGGGCCAGGCTGGAGAGGGCCCTCAAGAAGGACCTAGATAAGATGACGGCTTCCTTCGGGAAGAAGGTGGGGCCCCTCCGGGAGAAGAAGACGAAGCGGAGGAGGCGACTCACCCGGATGCAAAACCGGTTGGGGAGGCTGAGGAGGGAGGGGAACTCTAAAGCCGTAAGGGAGTATAAGGAGACCTTAGCAGAGCTTATGGTGAAGCTCAGGGAGATGGAGGATGCAATCAAAGAGCTCGAGACTGATCACAGAGTGGAGGTTAAAGAGGTCAAGGACGATGTGGCTTCCGAACTCCACGATGAAGAGAAGGCGATCAAAGAGGAAAAGTCCAGGGTCAAGAAGGAAGTCAAAGTTTGGCTTGACCTACGCGCTGAGATAGAGCGAGAGGCCAACGTCGTCTCAAGGATGATGGACTCGCTCATCAAGAAGAAGAGGGGGCGGATGGAGTCACTGTTAAGGGTTCAGGTTAATCTGGACACCGAGGAGGCCGAGGTCCACGTCCCCTTCTACGTCTTCAGGTTCGGCGAGAGCAGGTTCGACTTCCATCCCCCCGTCGTTGTGGGAGAGGCCCAGGGCATCTTCAACAGGCTGAGGAGGATGCTGGCTGAGAACCTGGAGGGGAAGATGAACACCCTCATCAAGCCCCGGGGGCTTTTCCTGGACAGGCACCTGGAGAAGGCGGCGAAGTCCCTGGGCAGGAAAGGGGAGGTCTCAGATGCCTATCAGGGGAGTGA
The DNA here is from genome assembly GCA_030608725.1 of Candidatus Bathyarchaeota archaeon. The sequence continues at coordinate 6,209 of JAUWDP010000028.1, read as the reverse complement.
GGAGGGGCTCAACGTCTTCAGGAGCCGGGGGGCGATGGACAGAATCATGGCGGGGCTCGTGGAGATGAGGCGCGAGGGGTGGATCGACGACGGGGAGTACATCCGCCTCCAGGTAGGCCTCGTGGAGAGGCTGGGGGAGATCACCCAGCCCTAGGCTGTAAACGGCAGACCTTTAATCGCTGGGACCATCTCTGTCTTGAAATGCTCCGTCTGGGTATCGTGGGCTGCGGCAGGGTGACCACCATGTTCCACCTCAAGGCTATCGAGGTGGTTAAGGGGGTCTCGGTGGCCGCCGTGGCGGACATGGACGAGTCCCGGATGGAGGAGGTCAGGGATAAGTGCGGGGCGGCGAGGGGATGCCTGGAGTACGGGGAGCTTCTTGCGGACCCCGACGTGGACGCCGTGGTCATCAACACCCCGCCCCGCTTCCACGAGGACATGGTCGTTGAGGCCCTGGAGGCGGGGAAGCACGTTCTCTGCGAGAAGCCTCTCTCCAGGAGCATCGAGGGCTGCGAGCGCATCATGGAGGCCCAGGGGGATGGGGGGTTAGTGGTGATGCCCCTCCACAACTACAGTTTCACCCCCGCCCTGGAGACTGCAGAGAAGATCCTTGGAGCGGGTGAGATAGGGAAGATGACCAAGATCTCCCTGGGCTTCGACAACAACCTGCGGAGCTACGGCTCGAGGACGGACTTTCGGCTGGAGGAGAGGTACGCCATCGTTGAGGACATTCTCCCCCACGTCCTCTCGGTGGTCCACGTCCTCGTGGACTCCCCCCTCTCGGTGCGGGATGCCTTTGGATGGTGCAGGTCCTACAAGGTGGTGGACAACCTCAGCGTCTCCCTGTGGGCTGGGATGGTCGAGGTGGAGTGCGACATGAACTGGACAAGCCTCATCCCCCGGTTCAGCATCGAGGTAGAGGGGGATGGGGGGAGCCTCTCATTGGAGCCCATGAAGTTCCCCTACAAGGTCACCGTGCGGACCCCCCGGGGGGAGAGGACCGAGGACAAGCCCGGGCTGGGGAAGTACCTGGACGTCGCGCGGCTGAGGCATCCGGCGTTCAGGCGGCAGTACGAGCACTTCGCGGCGGTGGTGGGGGGATCCGAGGAGCCCCGCTTCACTGTGGAGGATGAGGTGGAGATGCTCAGGGTGATGGACAGGGTGGTCAGGCTGCTCACATTGGCTGAGGGTTAGTGATGGGGGAGAACAGGGTCGCCGTCGTGGACGCCAAGGGGGACGTTGACGCGGCGGTGAGGAGGAGCGTGGAGCTCTTGGGGGGCACCGGGCTTGAGGGCGGGGAGCACGTCATCGTAAAGCCCAACCTGTGCAACGCGAAGAACCCCCACGGGATGGTCATCACCGACTTCAGGATCATCGAGGCGGTCATAGGGCTCGTGGGGGAGAAGGCCGGCAGGGTCACCGTCGTGGAGTCAGACAACATCTCCGACACCGCCGATAACCGTGCTGAGAAGTCGGGGCTGCTGGACCTCCTCGACGGGCTGGGGGTAGGGTTCCTCAACCTGAGCGGGGACGAGTACGAGGTCCACGAGGTGGCGGGGAAGAAGCTGAAGCTGCCCCGGACGGTCCTTGACGCCGACTTCTTCGTGAACCTACCCAAGGTCAAGACCGAGGGGCACGTGGGGGTGACCCTGTCCATGAAGAACCTGTTCGGGCTACCCGTGAGGAGGAGGAAGAGCCAGCTCCACAGGGTGCTGAACGAGATACTGCCTTACCTGGCCAAGGTCGTCAGGAACGATCTCATCGTTGTGGACGGGTTGACAGCGATGGAGGGGAACGGGCCCCTCATCGGCACCCCCAGGGAGGTGGGGGTCATCATCGCTGGGACCAATCCGGTCTCCGTGGACTCGGTCTGCTCGACCCTGATGTGCTTCGACCCCTACGAGATAGAGCACATCGCCCGTGCGCACCGGGAGGGGCTGGGGGAGATCGAGCTAGAGAAGCTAGAGCTCGTCGGTGACGACTTGGGTCAGTTCGTCTGCGAGTTCCAGAGGCCTTACTCGCTGAGGGCCACCCTTAGGTCGCTTAGGTCGGTGAGGGAGATCTACCTCCCGGGGAATGACAGTACCTAACGAGTACGATCTCGTTCTGTCAGTGGTGGGTCCGGCCTGAAGGGGTTAGACGACCTTCATCAAGGCGACGCAGAGTAGGAGCACGAACGTCTGCACGTACATCGCCAGGAGGGAGCCCTTCATGCTGTACCTCGTTTCCATGGACCAGGATCCCAATTTTTTCACACCCTATCCGCGAGAACACGCCTCCAGCGCAGGGGACGGGCCCGTGCTCCAGGGGACATGTTACATCACCCCCGCCAGCAGCCCTAATAAATGGAGCAGAAACGACCCTAAGGAACCACTTTATTGACCCGGAATACGCATTACATACGCGTATTAGGTGGATGTTAAGAAAGGAGTTGGGGATGATGGGGCTTCTTCTTGAGGTATAACTTGTGGAAAATTGTTTTTCATTCATATTTTCCATAGTAGGCGTTCATCGCGTTTACTACTTCGTCGCGTGGCACCAAGGCATGTATCTTCATGGATAGACCGCTGGGGATCCTCCCCTTTTCCACAAGTTCTACCCCAGCAGACCTCACCATCCCCGTTACATCATCCATCGCCTCGCTGTGCCTGAGGAACCATCCGCTGGGGAAAAGGATCTCGCCGGCGTACTCTCTGCCGAGGTTCATGCTGGCCGCCTTGACATGGGAGACGAGGGGGTCGAAGTTGTCCAACTCGGCGAAGCCGGAGGCCGAGAGGAGTACGAGTTTTCCCCTTTTCACGTTCTCACGGACTAGGTGCCTCATGTGGCCGTCCCTTAGCTCGACCCTCCCCTTAAGCAGGGGGATTAGCCTGTCCAGGAACGTCTTCATGGGACCGGTCATCCCGTCCACGTACACGGGGGTCGCCAGGGCCAGGATGTCTGACTGGGCCACGAGGGGCAGGATGGTCCTCATGTCGTCCTCCTGTGAGCATCTCCCCGGGGTATGGGTCCAACATGAGAAGCAGCTTGTGCACGGCTGGATGTTCTGTTCATACACGTCAATGCGGGTCACCTCCGTTCCAGCCTCCTTGAGGCCTTCCTCGAAGTAGTCGAGTATGGTGACATGCATCCCTCTGACAGTGTCAGGGCTTCCGTTTACCAATAATACCTTCATTCGGTCCATCTGCTTAGGTTAGGCAGAAGTGAAGAAAAGAGTTGGGGCTTCTCACATGACAGATGTCGTGGGTGGCGGTTCTTCCCTAGAGGAATAGGCTGTAGAAGATGAGGTCGAGGCCGTGCATGTGGTTCCTCATGTACCCCTCGGGGATGAAGCCCATCTCCGTGTAGAGCTTGATGGCTGGCTTCAGGCACGGCGCGGTGTCGAGGCTGACCTTGGTGCACTCCCTCTGCCTGGATATTCTGATGAACTCGTTGAGCAGCCCCCTGCCGACCCCCCTCCGTCGATTCTCGGGGGAGACGCCCATGAAGCCCAGCCAGCTGTAGCCCCCCCTGTTGGTCCTCCCCTGGGCTAGGCCGACGATCTCCCCTCCCTCCTCGGCAACGAGGATAACGCGTTCAGGGGCAGCTATCCCGGCCCGGATCCTGTCGGCCAGTTCCGGTTGGCCTATTTCCTCGATCACCTCCTCGACGTACTCGTCTGGGAGTATCCCCCGCAGCGACTCCCAGATCTTCTTGTAGCAGTCGACGAAGCCTCGGACGTCGTCATCGTGTGCGTCTCTAACATCCATTGCCCATTGCACCGTTATGAATTAGGTGGAAATAAAGAAAAGAGTATGGGGAGTGGGACGCTAATCAACTATAATTTATTATGTGAACTCCCTTCCGAATATTGATAACAATCCTCGCTAACACTAGTACAACATGCTAGTGAAACGATTCGTTGTCGGGCCTATCGAAACGAACCTCTACATAGTTGCCTGCGAAGATACTGGAGTAGCAATAGTCGTGGACCCAGACTTCAAAGACAGAGAGGGTGAAAAAGTCCTCGAAGAGATAACCAGCATGGACGTGAATGTGAAGTACATAGTTAACACCCATGGCCATGGCGACCATATAGGAGGAAACGCCTTGATGAAGGAAGCCACTGGCGCCCAGATATTGGTGCACGAGTTTGACGCTCCTTTACTGCCAGAGCCTTGGAGGGGATTAGAAGAGATGTTTAGGCTCGACATGGTCCCTGAGTGCCCAAAATGTGGCGGAGCAGAGGCCAGCCTCGAGGTAAAGGAGGCTGAGGGTAAGGGCTATCTGGTGTGTTCGGACTGCGACTTTGTGTTAGAGGTGAAGGCGTCTCCTCCTGCGGATAGGCTTCTTAGGGATGGTGATGTCATCGAGATGGGGAACATCGAGTTTGAGGTGCTACACACTCCGGGGCATAGCAGGGGAGGCATCTCTCTTTATTCTCGTGGGGAGGGAGTGGTTTTCACCGGGGACACCCTGCTAAAAGGATTAATTGGTAGAACTGACCTTCCATTTGCTTCAAATGAGGAAATTATGGGTTCCCTTGAGAGGTTGTTGAGTTTACCCAATGACACATTGGTTTATCCCGGTCATATGGAGACGACTGATATTGGGCGAGAAAGGGCAACCAACCCTTTTCTTCCAGAGCTTTGATACATCTGCGTCGCTATCTATGGAGTGACAGGCACATCCAGTGAATGTTATATATGAAACTAACTCTATACAGGTCTAAGGTTCTGCTGTTACATACAATAACTATTTCAGTAGAACCCCAGCTCCGAGGTGGGGAGCTATACAAGTACCAATAGGAAAGGAGATTGAACAAAATAGTAGATGTACGATCCGAAATCGAGCCACTTCTCAAAGGATTCGTGGATGCATACAATAGAGGAGACGCAGCAGGTGTTGCAGCATATTATACAGAAGGAGCCAGATTCTTACCGTCAAACGTAGAAACAATAACTGGAAGACAGAACATCCAAGCTGCTTGGCAGGGTATGATGGACAGCGGTGTAAAGGAAGCTCACCTTGAGATAGTTGAACTGGAGCCGATGGGTGAAAAGGCTGCGTACGAACTAGGGAAATACATATTAAAAATTGAACCAGAACCCGGTGTAACTGTCACAGACAAGGGTAAATATGTGGTCCTGTGGAAGCACGACGATGAATCTTGGAAAATAGATGTCGACATCTTCAACACAAGCCTCCCAGCGACTTGATAAAGCAATACATTGACAACTAGAAAAGATCGAATCAATCCCCCTTTTTTCTCGTAACTCTTAAGAGGTGATTCTCCTCTATTTTCTTGAAACCACTCAGATGCGTGCTCGTATGTTTTAAGCTGTGATTCTCCTCTATTTTCTTGAAACCACTCATATTCTGATTCCAGTGAGAACCAATTAGGAGAAACGGGAATAGAGGTGAGTGGTTTCGTAGGTTTCAAGAAAAATCTAAATCTCTTTATAACCCTTTAAGAGTATGGGGAAAGAGAAAGAGTAAACCCATCGCCTCCCCCAATACATTCCAATAGCTATTTCTCTGTAAACGTAGAGAACGATATGTTATACTACACAATTTTTAATCTTCTACGCGATTCCACGACTCCTTCTACATAAAGGAGGTTAAAAACACCCCCAAATGAAAAGAGGGGGAGGGGGGGGGTCACCCATCCGACTGTGAATGAAGCCCCAAACAAGCAAAGGAACCCTAAAAACACTCCAACTGGATCCAATACAGGTCAAAATGGGTATGAATGCACACCAATAAACGCCTCCGCCAAACGCTTATCCTAAGCCAGCCGCATCCAGCAACTTATAAGCCACACGCCCAACAACCATAAACCAGAAATGACCGACCCCAACCTCTACGACACAATCACCGCCATCGCCAAACGCAGAGGCTACTACTGGCCCAGCTACGAGATCTACGGAGGCCTCTCAGGCTACGTCACCTACGGAGACCTCGGCACCAAGCTCAAGCGCAACATCGAACGCACATGGCGCAACCACTTCACACGCCAGCAGAACATCCTCGAGATAGAGGCCCCCATCATCAACCCCGAGACCATATTCGAGGCCTCAGGACACATCTCCAACTTCAAGGAGTACTCTTCCGAGTGCACCAAGTGCGGCCACAGCTTCAGGGCCGACCACCTCATCGAGGACAAGACCGACCTAGAGAACGTCGAGGCCATGGGCGGAGACGCCATCAAGCGCCTCCTCGTCGAGCAC
>JAUWDP010000243.1 GCA_030608725.1 Candidatus Bathyarchaeota archaeon | reverse complement strand
CTCCTCGCCTCTATGAAGAAGTGCAAGGAGGAATCCGACAAGGAGAAGCGGAAGGAGCTCTATGACGAGGTGAACATAGAGTACTTCTCCCCCTTCATCAAGGAGATCAAGAAGACGACGAAGGCCGCTGGGATCCACGTGATGGCCGTCCTCTACGAGAGGATACTGGATCCGCTGCTCAGGGAGACCAATTGAGGTGAGAAATGGATGATAATAACTAGAATGAAGCCATTCGAGGAGGTCCAGGCGATGACCGAAGCCTACGAGAAGATATTCATCGTGGGCTGCGGAACCTGCTCGACAAGCTGCCAGACAGGAGGCGAGGAGCAGGTGTCGGAGATGGCGGAGAAACTCGGCGACAAGGTCGTCGGGACGGCCATGGTCGAGGAGCCCTGTGACCGGAGGATAGCCAGAAAGGACTTGAAGACGCACAAGGAGGCTCTTAACGCTGCCGACGCGATCCTAGTGATGTCCTGCGGTGTAGGCGTCCAGACGCTGGGTGATTATACCGGAAAGATAGTTCTTCCGGCATCTGACACGCTCTTCATCGGGGAGACAGAGAGGATCGGCAAGTTCTACGATAGGTGCATGGCGTGTGGGGAGTGCATACTAGACGAGACGGGGGGTATCTGCCCCATAACGAGGTGTCCCAAGGCCCTACTCAACGGTCCATGCGGCGGACAGGTGGAGGGGAAATGCGAGGTAGGAGAATATACGTACGACTGCGCCTGGGTCCTCATCTACGATAGGCTCAAGGAGCAGGACAGGCTCGACCTCTTCATGAAGTTCAGGCCACCCCGGGATTACTCCAAGAAGACACTCACCATCGAACACATCTTCTAACCAATTTTCCCTTTTTATTCAGGAAAAGAATATTAGATATCCCTCGACTTAATGAGTCGACGTATCAGCGGCATTTTTGTCGCAGAAAAAGGAGACAAAACATGGGTTCCGAAGAGATCAGAGAGGCTGCACTGAAGTACGCAGTCCACAACGCCTACAGCCACGGAGGTAAAGCCCAGAAAGGCCCTATCATGGGGAGGATACTCGGCGAGAACCCCTGACCTAAGGAGCAGGGCAAGCGAGGTCTCTGCACTAATAGAAGACGTACTGAGAGAGGTGAACTCCTGGACTCAGGAACGCCAGAAGGAGGTCCTAGAGGAAAGGTGGCCCGAGCTACTGGAGACTCGGAAGGTCAAGGAGGAGAAGAAGACACTCCCGCCCCTGAACAACGTTGAGAAATACAGGGAGGTTCGCACCAGATTCGCCCCGAACCCGGATGGCCCCCTCCACCTCGGAAGCGCTGAGCCCATAATATTCTGCGACGAGTACGCCAAGATGTATGACGGCAAGTTCATCCTCAGGTTCGAGGACACATCCCCCGATGTCAAGTCCCCGATACTGGAGGTCTATGACTGGGTCAAAGAGGACCTAAAGTGGCTCGGGGTCGAGGTCCACGAGTTCTACATGCAGTCCGACAGGCTTGAGCTCTATTACGGATACGCCGAGAGACTACTAGAGAAAGGACAGGCCTACGTCTGCACGTGTGAGTCGTCAGCGTTCAAGGAGCTCTACACCGAGAAGAAGGCCTGCCCCTGCAGAGATCTGCCCCAGGAGGTCCACCTGGACAGGTGGAAAACGATGCTCAACGGACCATACCGCAAAGGGGATGCCGTTGTGAGGATCAAGACGGACCTCGACCATCCGAACCCCGCCTTACGTGACTGGCCGGCCCTCCGCATCGTCGAGGGAGCTCATCCGAGGCAGGGGAAGAAGTACCGTGTCTGGCCTCTCTACAACTTCAGCTGCGCGATAGACGACCATGAGATGGAGATCTCCCACATCATAAGGGGGAAGGAGCACGAGGTCAACACTCACCGCCAGATGTACCTCTTCAGACACATGGGATGGGACTACCCCGAGATCATCAACATTGGACGATTGGGCCTCGAAGCGGGAATCCTCAGCAAATCCGTAATCAGGGCCGGGCTGGAGGAAGGGCTCTACAATAGCTGGGATGACCCCCGCCTCGGCACGCTGCAAGCCCTCAGGCGGCGCGGCCTCCAGCCCGAGACGATCCGAGAAATAATGATCCAGGTCGGACCAAAGCCCATCAACGCCATCCTGAGCTGGGCACAGGTGGCCTCACTGAACCGCAGGAACATAGAGTCGCGGGCTAACAGGTACTTCTTCATCAGAGATCCAGTGACTTTGGATGTAGCTGACCTCAAGGATGATGCCTCAGCTAAACTACTCCTCCACCCGGATCACCCGGAAAGGGGGACAAGGAACTACTCAATCGTACCCCATAACGGTGTTGCGAGCTTCAAGGTCTCGAAGGAGGACGCGGAGAAGATGGAGAAGTCAGGTATCATCAGGCTGATGGGCCTCATGAACGTCAAGGTGGTTGAGACAGGCCCCTGCATCAAGGCCAGATTTCATTCAAGCGACCATGAGGGAGCCAGGAAAAAAGGCGTCCCCTTTATCCACTGGCTGCCAAATGGAGATGGCATCGAGGCCAGCGTGATAATGCCAGACGCATCCTCAGCCAAAGGGATCACGGAATCGGGTTGCATGAACCTCAAGGTGGACGAGATGATCCAGTTCGAACGCTTCGGATTCGTGAGAGTAGACAGCAAATCTCCGTTCTCAGCCTATTACGCCCACAGATAGGTACAGATTATGACAAGGTTTACGGGATCAATCACAGTTATCACAAGGTTTAAAAATGGATGTCCGGTTTATGGGTATGCACACTGGAAGGAAATGATATGTCTACATCAGATGTAGATCCTTCGAAACCTTTCTACGTAAGGTTCGAGGTTCCTAAGGAGGTCGCCGAGGCGGCCTATGAGGCTCTAAAGATCGCGCACGAGTCAGGTAAGATCAGGAAGGGCACCAACGAGGCGACAAAGTCCATCGAGAGAGGGAGAGCGAAGCTCGTCCTAGTGGCGGAGAACGTCGACCCCCCCGAGATAGTCGCCCACCTCCCCATGCTCTGCGATGAGAG
>JAUWDP010000099.1 GCA_030608725.1 Candidatus Bathyarchaeota archaeon | reverse complement strand
CCGACATGGGCCTGCCGGGTCCGCTATGGCAAGCTTATGGCTCAACTTCAAATCCACTTTTCTATGAGGCCGCAGCCAAATTGGATAGAGGGGATTGGTCCACATGGGAGGAGAGGATGGAGCTTATGCGTAAGTGTGCTGCATGGGCTCTTGAAGACTCTGTAGGTGTGTGGGTATTAGACCAGATCTCTCCCTATCTGAAGTCGACCGACGTTGCAATCGCTGCTGACCTTTCAGCTGGCTACAACAGCCTGATCAGCTACAGGACCTTAAGATTCAAAGACGAAGTGGGAGGAAGCCTAAAGGCAGGTTCGAGAGAAGTCTTTACTGAGCCATGGAACGTAGAGGCTGGTACCAACTGGGCCTATGACATGATCGTCATGCGTCCAACGACCGATTCACCAGAAATCAGGAACCCATACACGGGGCTCCCGATGCCGGTTCGCTTCGTTGATGTAGACATGGAAGTGTTGGCAGGTACACCGGTTACAGAATCGAGTGACTGGCTTGACTTAACCTTCGTTGACTCCATTGAAGTCCCCGCTGATGCCTGGTATGACTGGGATTCAACTAACGACCAGCTCATCTTTGCACCAGCTGATACCACTGCAGTCTGTAAAGTAGTAGTGAACTATGGCGACGTTATAGGGAACGAAAAATATCACGATGGTTCCGTAATGACCCTGGCTGACTGGCTTGTAAACTGGCCCCTCGACTTCGAGCAGGCCGACCTCGACAGCGATCTATATGACGCGAGCACGGTGGCCGGCTTTGGTACGTGGAAAGGATCCTTCAAGGGTATGAAAGTGATCAGTGAATCCCCACTAGTGATCGAGTACTACAATGACTTTACTTTCAACGAGGCAGAATTCATGGTAGTGCGAGCCGCTTTCGACCGGTCCGCTATAAGCGGCTACCAAACCCCTATTCAGCCCTGGCATGTGGCAGCCATTGGCGCCAAGGCAGACGAAGAAGGGCTGCTGGCATACTCGGCCCAAAAAGCTGACACACTTGAAATCGAGTGGATGAACATGATAGGAGGCCCAAGCTTATCGATCCTGTCAGATGTCCTTGATGATGCCATTGCTACCGGATATGTACCCTTTAACGATTACGAAGATCTCGTGACACCAGAAGAAGCCACCGCAAGATACCAGAACCTAAAAGATTGGTACGAGGAAAAGAATCACTTCTATGTCTCCTACGGCGCCTACTACCTTGACCAGGCGGACTACGTGGCTCATACCGCCGTTGTGAAAGCCTTCAGAGACTATCCCTACAAAGCCGATAGATGGGATTGGCTCTCCTCACCACCGATCCCCGAGTCGGACGCCACTGTTCCAGACTTCGTAATACCAGGGCTTGATGCCACTTTTACACTCGACCTTTCATTCGAAGGGTCACCATATTCTAACGACAGGATCGACTTCGTAAAATACCTGGTAGTAGACTCCCTCGGTGAACTCAAGACCGTTGGTGAAGCCGAAGCGACGGCCACCGAGGGGCAGTGGACTATAGAGCTGGAAGGCGCCCAGACAGAGGGGCTTTCAACGGGATCTTATAACCTCGTCACCATCGCCCTGAGCAAGGACGTCGCAATGCCCGGGACGGCCGAGACGCCTTTCATAGTGATACCGCTGGTTAGCTATTTCCAAACTATATTGGCGACAACGGAGGCCGAGTTCGCGGCCGATATTGCAGAGCTTGAGTCAACACTAGAAGACACCCAGGGCACCACAGCCGAGATACAGGACAGTATTACCGATATTCAGGACGCCATCGACGCAATCGATATCCCTACTGACGTGTCTGGCCTAGCCGATAAGATTAGCTCACTTCAGACGACCACGTACGCCGCTATTGGTGCAGCCATAATAGCCATACTTATAGCAGCCTACGCCTTCATGACGAAGAAGTAGACTACAAATCTTTCCCTTTTTTTCTATTTATTACACAATCGCGCTCGCTAAGGAATCTTTATATTAAAAACAATGAGGAGGTTGTATGAGTGGCAACTACTTGACTTTCAAGGGGTTTTTAAAATACGTTGCGAGAAGGACGCTCTTAATGTTCATAATCGTCGTCATTGCCACATATCTCACCATCCTCGTCGCAAACATGGGGGGTCACGTGGACACAATAATCAGAGGAGAACTGCAAATCCAAATTAGCATGGAGTACCGGAACAACCCCGATTACGAGGGATTCACATCTGAGGAGCTCCGACCTATCATCGAGCAGAGGTTTGAGCAGGAGATAAAACGCCGTGGCCTAGATACCCCTTTTATCTTAAGAAGTATAATATACCTTAGGAACGCCCTGACTCTCGACTTAGGGAGCGCCCAGTTCCTGACCAGTGACTCTGGATCGCGCTTCGTCAGGAACATCATATTGGAACGGCTTCCCCAGACGGTCATATTATTTACGACAGCGACTCTCATCAACTTTTTTCTAACCCTAGCGATCGGTCTTTACCTGTCAAGACACTATGGCAGCTGGATCGATAAGCTGTTCATATCCCTCTCGCCCACATCAGCGATTCCCGGATGGTTCTACGGGATATTCCTGATATTGATATTCGCATCGTATCTTCACATACTACCCTACGGGGGGATACTCGGCGTGCCAACCCCGAAGGAGACCATCCCGAGGCTGCTGGACATGGCCAAACACATGATCCTTCCGATATCCTCATGGGTCATCTCCGCATTCTTTCTGGGTTGCTATGCCAACAGGACTTTCTTCCTCATCTTCTCAACTGAAGACTATGTGGAGGCCGCACGTGCGAAGGGGGTCCCACCTAGGCAGCTCGAGAGAAACTACATCCTCAGGCCCGCGCTTCCTCCTATTCTGACCACTCTAGCACTGAACCTGATAAACTCCTGGAACGGAGCAATAATAACCGAGTCGGTATTCAACTGGCGGGGTCTCGGCCTCCTCACCAGGACGGCGATAAGCATGTTCGATTCGCCCGTCCTCATCGGCATCACGATCATCTACGCGTATCTCCTGGCGATCACCGTCCTCCTCTTGGACATACTTTATGGGCTAGTCGATCCCAGAATAAAAGCTCAGTTTACGAGGTGACAATATGGAAACAGCTAAACAGGAAACAGGCGTAAAAGGCGTTCTCAGGGAGCTCCTAAGCTACAAATCGGGAGTCTTTGGGATACTCTTTTTACTCCTCCTTGTTGTGGTATCCATCTACGCGGTGTACAGTATTCCTTATGACCAAGCTGTGTCCCTTTGGCGAGGGGAGGAAGGCGTCTGGCTTGAGGTCCCCCGAAACGCTCAACCAACTTGGATGAAATATTTCATGGGGAACCTCCCTGACACAATCAAGATCGACTCCTCCGCGGTGGAGGCAGAGGGAGTCTCCAAGCGGATAACCCCGATCATAGGGACAGACCTGAGTCTCCTCAGGCTCTCGATGGTCTTCGATTACGACTACGACGATTTCCCCAGTGAGATAAATATTTTTTTCAACGCAAAGTTCAACGAGAGCGCCCCCCTGCTCAGGATATTCTGGCTCAAGCCCGGGAACTCGACAGAGATAAAGTTGATGGATTACATCCCAAGAACCCATAAGGACCAGCTGTACCTATCTACGAACCAAGAGGTATTGAACAAGCTATCACTATACGCCTCGAGAGTCGTCGGTAACCCCATCAAAGCTACACTCCTCACCGAGCAGGTCCTATTCGCAGTGGAGGACGAGACCCTCAACAAGTCTTCGACGGCTCAGGTTCTGAAGGGGACGTACAAGCTGCTCATAGAGGGTACTCTATTTGGCGAGGATTCCGACTTAGACCTGAAGCTCGTCGTATACGGTAAAATATATGGCATTGCCGGTACCGACCATTTAAGAAGGGACCTCCTCATCGCCCTCCTTTGGGGGACTCCCATCGCCCTCGCGTTCGGATTGACGGCCTCCCTTACCATATCCATAATCCAGCTCATCCTCGCGACCGTAAGCGGATACTATGGGGGGTGGATCGACTCCGGAATCCAAAGGCTGACGGAGATATCTATGATAATCCCCTTCCTGCCTATCCTCATCATGATCGCTGCTTTCTACAAGTTAGACATCTGGACTCTCCTTGTGGTGGTCATTCTATTGAGTATCTTCGGGGCCGGCGTCAAGAGCACCCGGGCCCTAGTGATGCAAATCAAGGAGTATCCATATATTGAGGCAGCCAGGACATATGGTGCCAGCTCCAAACGGATTGTCTTTTTCTATATAATCCCGAAGATTCTCCCCCCCATTGTTCCCGGATTGATAGGGGCCGTACCAGGATACGTATTCCTTGAGGCGGCCCTCGCTTTCCTGGGCCTTGGGGACCCCAGGTTACCCACGTGGGGGAAGGTCATCAACGACAGCTTCACCGAGGGAGCTCTCTATAAGGGATACTACTACTGGATTCTGGAGCCCGCTTTGATGCTCGTCCTTACAGCTTTCGCCTTCTCTTTCCTAGGCTTCGCTCTGGATAAAATAGTCAACCCCAAGCTCAAGGAGGTCTAAGATGAGTGCGAACATCCTCGAAGTTCAAAACTTGAACCTATTCTACTCTACAAGGAAGGGCGCAGTTAGGGCTGTGGACGACGTCTCCTTTGACCTCTTAAAAGGTAAGACCATGGCCTTGGTGGGGGAGAGTGGATGCGGCAAGAGCTCCCTAGCCAAGGCTTTGATCAGGCTCCTCCCAAGGAATATCGACACATACAATGGAAAGGTCTACATCGACGGGAAGGAGACCATGGAGATCGATGAGAGACTCTATCGCGAGAATATCAGGTGGAAGGAGGCCTCTATGGTCTTCCAAGGAGCCCTAAACTCCCTTAACCCCGTTCTCCAAGTGGGCTTCCAGGTTGCAGAGCCCCTCATGATTCACGAGAAAATGGAGAGGAAGCCAGCCCTCGATAGAGCCGTTGACATGCTCAAGGTTCTTGGGATACCGGTCTCCTTTATCTCAAGGTACTCCTTCGAGCTCAGCGGCGGGATGAAGCAAAGGACCATTATAGCCATGGCATTGATCACCAACCCCAAGGTGGTCATTCTCGATGAGCCCACTTCTGCTTTGGACGTGATAACTCAGGCCAACATCTTGAACCTTCTCAAGAAGATGAAGAAGGAGATGAACCTCAGCTTCATTTACATAACCCACGACATCGCGGTGTGCAGCGAACTAGCGGACAGTGTCGCGGTCATGTATGCCGGGGAGATAGTCGAGATCGCGGACTCGTACGATTTCTTTAAGGAGCCCGCCCACCCCTATTCCCAGAAACTCTTGGCCAGCGTCCCCACGCTGAAGAGTGACAAGAGCCTCGAGTTTATCCCTGGAGTTCCCCCGAGTCTGATTAATCCGCC
>JAUWDP010000295.1 GCA_030608725.1 Candidatus Bathyarchaeota archaeon | reverse complement strand
CAGATCGCGTAGACGTTCAGATTCTCCATGAGGAGGCTCCCCACCACCGTGTTGTTGAAGAGGAAGGGGTATAGGACCATGGAGATGAGGCCGAATAGGGTTATCCCACTCAATGCTAAGCCGACCTCCTCCTCCTTCGCGTCTATGGCCGGGGCAACGGCTGCGATCGCCGAGGCGCCGCAGATGGAGGTGCCCACGCCGATGAGCAGCGCCAGCCTGTCGCTCAGGTCGAAGCGCCTCCCGATCCAGACGCTGAGGAAGAAGGAGACGACTATGACGACGAGGGCGTTGACGACGCCGATCCCCACCTGGAACCAGATCAGTGCGTTGGTCACGAGGCCCAACATGGCGATGGTCGCCTTGAGGAGGCGGGAGGAGCAGAACCTGGCCCCCAAGGCGATCCTCTCTGGGAGCTTCACGACGTTGGCGAAGGCGATGCTGAATATGAATGCCCACATGAGGCAGCTCACCGGCTTGTAAAGCCGCCAGGTGATGAATGAAAAACTCGCAAGGATGACGCAGTAAGCTATGCCTGGAATCAGATCCGAAGATCGTTCGGAGAGAGAGGCGCCCATGTTCGTCACCAAGATTTGGAAATGGAACCTGATGTCGTTTCTGCGATAATAAGGGTTTTCATGGCGGGTATCGAGGACTCGGCTATGCGACTCTGGCTCTATTCGACGGAGCCTCGGGTCTTCACATCGCTCTTGTGAATATCTGGTACTTCTCGTCCTCTGAGAGCTCCTTGACCACCCTGCGGGCCAGCAGCTTCGCCGGGTCCGTGATGTTGACCCGGCTCTTGAGGTCCTCGAAGGTGTCGAAGGGCACCCGCTCCCTCTGCTCCAGTATCTGCCACATGAGGCGCTTCCCGATGCCCGGGATGAGCTCCATGGCGTGCATCCTGGGGGTCACCGGCTGTGACTCATTGAAGAAGACGATGAACCGGGGGACATCCGAGTTTACGATGGTCTCCACGACGGTGGGGAGCTCCGCCTTGGCCCCTGATGTGAGGTCGCCATAGGCTATCCTCCCGAGGATGTGCTCCACGGTGGTGCGCCCCTTCTTCCCGACGTATATCCGGTCCCTGATGTTGACGGGGATGTCGCTGCGGGGCACCGCCTCCAGGAGGGTGAAGTACGTCTCCCCCACCATCTGGATTATCGACTGGCCGTGATAGGCGGTACGGGGAGCGCCTGGCCTACCGTGGCGTAGCTCGTCCAGGATGTAGGCGTACTCTTCGTACTTCTTAGGCGCTCTCTCCACTCGCATTCCCTCCTAAAAGCCTCGCAGGGAACTATTACTCGGACCTGTATTTCTCAATTATCCCTAGAATGGAGGTCATGAGGTCCTCCGCGATGATTCTACGCCGCCCCAGGAAGGTCCTGAGCTCCCCCACGCTCCCGGGGAAGCTGTTCGCGATCTGGACGGCCAGTGCCCTCTCTATGCCCGTCTCCGTGACGAGTTCCTCGACCAGCTTCTCCGCCTCCTCCGGGTCTTGCTTGAAGAATCGGACGGTGTAGTCGTGGACCCTTCGCTGGAGTGGGTCCAGTTCCTCCAGGTTGGCCTCCAGTATCTTCTTGGCCTCCGATACCGTGATGGGCTTCTTCTCCTGGACGGTCATCTATAACTTACCTCTGTTTCTTGATGTGCTCTGGGCCCGCGATGACGTACTTGGAGGTCTTCCTCTGGGGCAGGTCCAGAACGTAGGCTTTCCCCCGCTTCTCGACAACGGTGCCCACCTTCCCCTGGAAGCGCTTGTGGGGCATCCCCTTGTGGATGCCGGGGTCGATGTTGATTATCACCTTGTCTCCGACCTCGTATTTGGCGAGGAGCCTGCTGAGGCCTAGCTTTCCCTTCTCCCTGACGCGTTTGGTGAGCACGCTGCGGCTCTTCCTTCGGGGTCCATGTGATACTGGCATTTTTTTACCCTCATCCGAGCTTGAAGGGCATCCTGCGGAGGGATCTCCTCCTGCCCTTGAGCTGCCGGAGCATTTTACGTGTGGCGTTATACTGCTTAATAAGTTCTCTGACTTCCCGCTCCTCGGTCCCGGAGCCCCTGGCGATGCGTCTAGTCCGGGAGGCGTTGATCACCTTCGGGTTATCCCTCTCCTCTGGGGTCATGGAGTCGATTATGTACTTGAAGCGGTCCATCCTCTCCTCCGCCATGTCTAGGTCGGCTTCCGGGAGCTGGTAGCTGAACCCGGGCACCATCTGGAGGACCTTCTGGAGGGGCCCCATCTTCCTCATCGCCTCCAGCTGCTGGTACATGTCCGTGAGGGTGAACTTGCCGGAGAGGAGGGCGTTGATGTCCTTCTCGGAGACCTCGACCTCCGCCTCCTGCACCTTCGCCACGAGGCTCTCGATGTCCCCCATCCCGAGGAGGCGCCCGATGAACCTGCCGGGGACGAACTGCTCCATGTCCTCGATCTTCTCACCCGTCCCGATGAACTTGAT
>JAUWDP010000188.1 GCA_030608725.1 Candidatus Bathyarchaeota archaeon | reverse complement strand
CCCGGAGAAGACCCGCATATTCAGCGACACGGAGCACATCCACCACCTCTACAAGATCGCCCTCAGGGTGTCGAAGAGGGTCACATACAGCACTGCGAAGGCCGTGTTCGGGTTCCAGGACAGCGACAACATAGGCATGATCTGGTACCCGGCCCTCCAGGCCATGACATGCTTCCTCCAGAGCGAGAGGGAGGGCGCCAACATCCCCTGCCTCATCCCAGCGGCCATCGACCAGGACCCCTACTGGCGGATGACCAGGGACATCGCCGAGAAGATGGGCTACTACAAGCCGGCCCAGATCCACGCCAAGTTCCTTCCCGGCCTGGGCAAGGGGGGTAAGATGTCATCCTCGATACCGGAGACGGCCATCTTCACCGTCGACCCCCCCGAGGATGCAGAGAAGAAGGTGATGGGGGCATTCACAGGGGGGCAGCCCACCGTCCGGGAGCAGAGAGAGAAAGGGGGAGACCCCACAGTCTGCAGCATCTACGCCTACTACTACTTCCTGTTCGAGGAGGACGACGCCAGACTCGTCGACCTGGAGAGCGAGTGCAGATCGGGAGCCCTGGTCTGCGGCGACTGCAAGGCGCGATTGGCGAAGATAATCAGCAGGTTCCTGGTCGACTTCCAGGAGAAGAGGGAGAGGGCCAAGGACAACCTCCAAGACTTCCTCATAAAATAAAAAACCACCAACGTTCCCTAACTTTACCCACGAAGGTCCATTGAACCTTTTCTATTTAGGAGAAGATTAAGTGATGCGGGTAATTTTATCCATATTAATTATTCAAATGGTCGGAATTTCCTATTTTTTGATATCTTTTGTAAATGTTTAATAATCTTGGTTTTTCAAGGTTTACTTGAGGCTTATAGAAATGAAGAGCTTGATCAAGATTTACGGGCCTCCTACTTTGAAGGCCATCAAGGAACTTCAGAAGATCGCCATCGACATGCCCGAGGTCTGCATCATGGACACCCTCATCTCCCAGGACATGCCAAGGTTCGACTCGGTCGAGGGCACCATGGAATTCTTCGGCGGTGCAGGCGAGGTAACCGTGGAACGCTGCAGCAACATAATCAGCAAGTCCGGAGAGTCCCTTGGAGAGCACGACTTCTTCTTCGAGTGGTTCACCGAACCCAACATGGACCAGCTGAACGACCTCATCGGGAAGATAGACGAAGCACTAGCCCCCCTCGGATGCAAGTACACAATAACAACGAAGTAGACCTGAAAATTCACCTCATTTTTTCTTTCACCTGAAAAACAAGTTGAATTAGGGATCAGGAAGCTCAAGATTAAAAAAAGGAGGCCTTTACGTTTCCTTTTCTGTCCCAGTCATCCCCCGTATCTGTCGATGTAGGCGAACTCCTCGAAGGGACGCCTCGGCGGCCTCTCCTTCTCCCGCTCCTTCTGTTCCTCCGTGAGGAGGTCGTGGAGGACCCCGGCGTGCCTCCCCACCGCCACGAGGGTGATGACCTGCATCTCCTCCGGGATATTCAGTATCACCTTAACCTTCTTCTCCTTGTACCCCGCTATCGGGTGGGCGACGAGGCCCAGCTCCGTGGCCCTTAGGATGAGGAAGGCCGTGGCCATCCCCGTGTCGAACTGGTGGTAGACCCGGCCCCTGATGCTGCAGTCGTCCTCCTCCCGGCTGAACACGGCGACGATCATCGAGGCCCTCTGGATCCACCTGTTGTTCTTGGCCAGGGCGCCATGCATCTCCCCGAGGACCTCGGGGTCCCTTACAAACACAAACCTCCAGGGCTGGTAGTTGAAGCAGGAGGGGGCGAGGCGGGCGCTCGCCGCCAGGTCCCTTATTAACTCGTCTGTGATGGTGGCGGGGTCGAGGGATCTGTACGCCCTCCTCGTCTCGATGGCCTCTCTGACCTCCATTGGCCCCTACTCCTGGCTCCCCTTCAGCTCCGCGAGCTTCTCCTTCACGTCGTCGACGTGGCCACCGACCTTCACCTTCCGCCACTCGTGGGCTATCCTCCCCTCCGGGTCGATGAGGAATGTGCTCCTGACGACGCCGTGGAACTCACGGCCGTACATCTTCTTCAGCTGCCAGACGCCGTACATCTCCAGGACCCCATGCTCTGGGTCGCTGAGCAGCGTTATGGTTAGGCCGTGCTTCTGGCAGAAGCTCTGGTGGCTCTTCACGGAGTCGGGGCTCACCGCTAGCACCGTGGCTCCCATCTCCTCGAAGGTCTCCCTGTTCATGGTGAAGTCGATGGCCTCGAGGGTGCAGCCCTTCGTGTTGTCCTTGGGGTAGAAGTACAGGGCCACCCACTTTCCCCTGTAATCCTCTAGGCAGACCTTGTCGCCGTCCTGGTTGGGAAGGCAGAAGACGGGCGCTATGTCTTCGACTACCAATTCACTACTTTCGGACAATATTAAACCTCTACAGGACTTTCAGGAAACGGTATATTTAAACAGAAATATTTTTGGTGCCCCGGGAGGAGGCTCAGTGCTCACGTTGCTCGTGGCTGTGGAGGCCCAGGAAGGCTCTCTGCACCACCTCTG
The DNA here is from genome assembly GCA_030608725.1 of Candidatus Bathyarchaeota archaeon. The sequence goes on along the minus strand of JAUWDP010000188.1, from coordinate 1,092 downwards.
GGGTGGCGGGGTGGATGTACATGGAGTCCCTTATCGGCGCAATGGTTCCGTCCCCCGAGTTCATGGCGTTGATGACCTCCTGCATCAGCATCGGGGCGTAGGGGCCGATGATGTGGGCGCCCAGTATCCTGTCCGTGCCGTCCTCGACGATGACCTTCACGAAGCCCTCCTCCAACCCCATGGCCATCCCCTTCGCCGTGTCCCTGTACTGCTGGTGGCCTATGAGTACCTTGAGCCCCTTCTCCCTTGCCTCCGCCTCGGTCATCCCAACGGAGGCGATCTGGGGGTCGGTGAAGACGGCGTAGGGCACCACCCGGTAGTCCACGGTAGTCCTGTGCCCCAGAAAGTTGTACCATGCAATCTCGGTCTCATAGTTCGCAACGTGCTTGAACATGTGTTTCCCGATTGCGTCGCCGAAGGCCCAGATCCTCTCCTTGGAGGTCTCTAGGTACTCGTTCACCTTCACGTAGCCCCTGCTGTCAAGCTCCACCCCGGTTCTCTCCGGCTTCAGCAGATCCGCGTTGGACCGCCTCCCCGCCGCGATGAACAGCTCCTCCGCCTCAAAGGCGTGCCTCTCCCCCGTGGACCTGTCCACTGTCACCAGCACCTTCTTGTTTTCTTCCTTCGTGGCTTCCACCGCCTCATAATTGGTCCTGACATCCATCCTGTGGCCGAGGGTTTCCTCAAGGAGGCTCGACACCTCGGGTTCACCCTGTTTGACGAGCCGCGGGCTTCTACTGATGAGGGTGACGTCGGTGCCTACGCTGCTGAAGAAGTGGGCGAACTCGACGGCTACGAACCCTCCGCCGACTATGACCAGGCTATCCGGCCGCTTCCGGATGTCCCAGACGTCCTTGCTAGTGAGGTAGCCTACATCCTCGACGCCCACGATGGGAGGAATGAAGGGCCTAGCACCGGAGACGATGAAAACATTTTCACCCCTGAACGTCTCGTCTCCCACCTTCATGGTGTAGTCGGAGACGAACTCCCCGACGTCACGGTACATGGAGAGGTTGTGGGCATCTTTGACCCCCGCCTCCATGTGGCCCACGTCCTCTTGGATCAAGCTCTGGCTGCGCTCCATGATGTATG
>JAUWDP010000119.1 GCA_030608725.1 Candidatus Bathyarchaeota archaeon | reverse complement strand
AACAATACCTCCCAAATCCTCAAGAGACCTGATAATATACCAGATGTTAATCCATTGGTCTCGGATAGGGCTGTCTTTGGTCACGTCCTGTAGAATGAAATCAACGAGTGTTGAGGAATCGATTTCTTGCAAGTTTCTAAGTCCTTCTAAAAAACGGTCATCTGCCATTCTGTTTGAGAACTGTAGGAATACTTGGGCTTCTCTTGCTTTCTGTGCTAGTCTTAGTGTGGTTATGTAGTAGACGATACCCACCAGGATACCTGCAGTCTGTACGAACTGCAGTACGAGTGTCAATGTGACCTCAACCATCTTAGATCGTCATGCATTAGGTGGAAGTAAAGAAAAGAGTATGGGAACAAGGCATTTTGGATTACCTATGATGTTTTCCATTTTTACTATTATGTATAATCAGTGTCTTGGATGCCGCGCACGCAAAATCTGGGAGCGCTCCACGGGCTTTCTGTAGAATGTATAAAAAGTTAACTCAGGGAGCATCCATATGGTTTTTGATAGAATTGGAGTAACTCATCATAACCGCGGCAGTAACAGGAGGAGAATACGTTTCCAAGGCTACTACTCCCTACGTTCCCAGCACTGTGGAGGAGATAGTAGCCGAGGTCGCGGCATGTGTGGAGGCAGGCGCGAGTGTGGTCCACCTTCACGCGAAAGACCCGTCAACTGGTGAGGCTCGTTCGATACTGGGATTGAAATAAGGGACCTATCATTTAATCCGTTCATCCCAGTGTCTTCATATTAGAATGGCTATCACGAAGGTTTCTGTCGTTGGCTCAGGATATCTTGGCACCCAGATAGGTGTCCTCTGTGCAAGATATGGCTACATGGTGTCCATGCAGGACATCTCCGCTGAAGCGTTGAGGGCTTCAGAGAAGGCTGTAGAAGAATATGTTCAACAGTGGATGGTCGCAGGCGACATCAGTGAACTTGATGGGGATAACATCAAGCAGAGGATATCCTACACAGTTGACCTCGTGGACGCCGTTCAGGGAACGGGTATAGTGGTTGAAGCCGTCGTTGAGCGGCTTGACGTGAAGCGTGACGTCTTCAAGAGACTCGACAAGCTATGCGACCCAAGTGTGTTACTCGCCACCAACAGCAGCAGCATAAAGGTCTCACACATAGAGGGGGCGACGCAGTACCCTGGGAGATTGCTGAACATGCACTTCTACTCATATCCCTGGAGGAGAAGGATACTCGAGCTCATGAGGGGAACCTACACCACCGATGAAGCAATGGAAGCCGCCAGGCACTTCAGCACCAGCATAGGCGTGTACCCCCTGATGGTGTTGAAGGAGAGCACCGGCTTCATCTTCAACAGAGTCTGGCGGGCGATAAAGAAAGAGTGTCTCACGGTGGTGGATGAGGGCGTGGCCTCATTTGAGGACGTGGACCGTGCATGGATGAGCCTCAACGGCACTGACATAGGGCCATTTGGCATGATGGACCGGGTTGGACTGGATGTAGTACGGGACATAGAGCTGGTCTACCACGGGGAATCCGGAGACCCCTCAGATAAACCCCCAAAGATACTGCTGGACAAGATCGATAGAGGTGAATTAGGGGTGAAGACGGGTAAGGGATTCTACACCTATCCAGACCCGGACTACCGGATACCTGGATGGCTGCACAGAGAAGAGTAGAACACCATGATGGGCATAGAGACTGGTTCAGCCATTCACCTCACAGTCTTGCATTGTGTTGAAGTTAAGAAAAGAGTATGGGGCAGCGTGAATGCACAATGTAGATGCTCTTGCCCTCGCACGAGCATGTGTTTGGAGTTTATGGCCCCAGCGCCCGGACGATGGCCTCTATCACCTCAGGGGGCAGGCTCATCATGGAGAACAGGAATATGACGGCGGAGACAGCCACCAGGAGGGGCAGCCAGCGGGAGAGGTCGCGCCTAGAACGCATAGCTCTAATATAAAACTAAAACTGAAATAAAAGCAACCTTATTCCACCGTCATCGCGAGAGCGTTCGCTTCGCCGGCCTGAGGTGCATCTGAATCGTTTCAATAATAAAAGGGGGTTAAGAGGGATGTTCAGCCCTCGCCGAGGGTCTCCAAGACCCTCTTCGCAGCCCAGTCGATGTAGTCGTCGCACTTGACCAAGCCCTGAGCCTTCATCTCGTTGTAGCGCGCCTCGGAATCCTCGGTCCATGGGAACAAGTTAAAAAAAAGGTCACTGCAGTTGACGGAGCCGAAGGCTTCCTCGAACTCCCTCATGAGCGACTTGCTCAACTCGTTGACATGCTCTCTCTTTTCCCGAAATTCTTCGGGGGACTCCTCGCCGTCGGTCCCATAGACGAGGCCCAGGGCCATGACGATCCCCGTCGCAGCCCCGCAGGCGCTCCCCCAGCGCCCCACGCCCCCGCCGAAGGGGGACGCGGCCTTCATGATGTTCGACTCGAAGCCCGGTAGCGGGTGCTCCCTGTTGACAATCATCAGAGTGCTCTCGCAGCAGTCGAACTCCTTCCCGTCTATCACGTTCCCTCCGGTTGTTTTGTCCATATCATTTTCCTCCTTGCGCGTTCTTTCACCTTACTAATTCTTCTTGGTGCCTGTATAGCTCCCTTTGGAGCTGGGGTTCGCTAGATCACTAACAGAGCCTTGAGTGAAAACCGATCCTTCAGGTCTATAACTGTTTGGACTGTCTATATGTCCGGCGCCCTCTTGCGATCATCCACGACACTCCTACTATAGGCATCGCACTACTTGCCCCCCAGCCACCAGAAACGACGATACGAAAAAATATCCCACCTGAGCGATTCCACGACCCCTTCCACGAAAAGGAGACCTAAAACCACCTCTCGAAAAAGGGGGGGAGGGGGGGGTCATACCATCCATACCTGAAAACAACCCCAAACAACGAAAGCAACCCCGGAACCCCACCGATCGGACACCCATCATACCAAAAGGGGCACCCATTCATACCAAAAAACGGGCCCCAAGCGCTTATTCTAAGCCAGCCGCACGCGTCCACGCGACCCTAACCCAGCCCCTCGACGTACCCCTCCACCTCTAGGAACGCCCTCTGACGCAGGAAGACCACGGCAACCCCCTCACCCCTCAGACGCCTCCTCAACCCACCGTCATTAGTCGCAACCAGGAAACCACCACCCACCGCCAACCTGAGGATCAGGTCGTCCACGCTCTCACCCTCCAAGCGATCACCCTCAAGAACCCGACACCTCCCCGCAAGCTCCACGGCGAACTCGACCTCCCTCAACAGCAACGGAGACGCCCCGTCCCGGAGCAACTCCAGCTCACCCAACACCGCAGCCGGAACCAGACAAACCACCAGCGGACCCAGCAGCCGCTCAAGCTCACCGAAAACATCCACGCCGAACCTCAGAGGCACGAACAGAAAATTAGAGTCCAGGATAACCCCGCGGCCACCCACCCTCCTCACTTCAGGGTCCCGATCCCTATCAGCCGCCATCTGCTGCCGATCCTCCGGCTGATCGCCACCCGATCCCCTTCCTCCCCGCAGACCGGGATCGTAAGAGACGCCTCGAAATAGTCCTTAGAAACCTGGGTCACAGAGCCCATCGTCTTCGCCGTGCCCACGTTAAGGAGCAGGTTCTCGCCCTTCGCCACCAGGGCCACACTCTCCATCTCACGGCTGCCGATCACCGTCTCGAACAGCTGGACATCCAGCGCCACCTCGCTCAGCACGGGGGGCAGCGTACCCGGCTTACCCACGAAGCTCCCCACAAGCCCGTCCGACTTCGTCAGCGACGGATCCAACAGGGTGCCCATCCCCACCAGCCCCCCCGGCATGGCCTCATCCACCTGCCCACCGCCGGCGTGGAGGCTCGTCACCTCCGTGTAGAGCTCTTGCATCTTAAGCCGGTTCCTCTCCCTGATGGGCAGCCCCGGCCTGACCTCCACCTCATCCCCCACACTGAAGCTCCCGTGGATAACCGAGCCCCCCAGCACGCCCCCCACCATCCCCTCCAGGGAGGTCCCCGGAACATTCACGTCGAAGCTCCTGATGATGAACATACGGGGCGACTTGGACGGATCCCTCTCAGGCGTCTTCAGGTACTCCTCCATCGCCTGGACCAGGAGATCCATATTCACGGCGTGCGCAGCCGACACAGGGATGATAGGCGCATCCTCCGCCACCGAGCCCTCAAGGAACTTCTGAATCTGATTGTAATTCCGGATCGCATCCTCCCTCGTCACGATATCGATCTTATTCTGGACCACGATAACATTCCTGAGGCCCACGATATCGATGGCAGCAAGATGCTCCCGGGTCTGAGGCTGGGGGCACGGCTCATCCGCCGCGATCACAAGGATCGCCCCGTCCATAACCGCAGCCCCGCTCAGCATCGTCGCCATCAGGATCTCGTGACCCGGCGCATCCACGAAGCTCACCGCCCTCTGGAACACGCAGTCCGAGCCACACTGAGGACAGGTAGGAGACATGCTGAAGCACTCGGGCTCGTCGCAGTCGGGACACTTGTAGACCGCAGCATCAGCGTAGCCCAGCTTAATCGTGATACCCCGCCTCAGCTCCTCGCTGTGACGGGACGCCCAGACACCCGTCAACGCCTGGACCAGAGTGGTCTTACCATGGTCCACGTGTCCGATCGTGCCGATATTAATCTCAGGCTGCTCGGGAAGCTTAACGATCTCAAATCGCCTCTTTTAGACTGGTGTACCTGTGAACTCTCAGCTTATATACATTTATGAATC
>JAUWDP010000019.1 GCA_030608725.1 Candidatus Bathyarchaeota archaeon | reverse complement strand
ACAACTACTTCCGCCGCCTCACGGACCAGCAGGCCTACGCCGGGTGCCACATCGACAGGGAGCGCTACACCCTGGAGGTCCAGCCCCTGGGGAGCAGCAGGCTCATGCCCGCATGGCTCGCGGGAGGGGGCCACGAGAGCCTCTTCGCTCTCGCCGAGCGCCTCGCCCTCCTACGGGTGATGGGCTTCCCCCACCTCCTCATCCTCGACGAGCCCACGGACGCTGTCGACTCCGAGAACATCCCCCAGCTCCTGGAGTACGTCGCACGGAGCAGCAGGGAGATCGGGCAAGTGCTCCTGGTGACCCACCACGGCCACGGGGAGGAGGAGGGTGTCAACCTCATCACCGTCAGGAAGGTGGGCGGGGAGTCCAAGGTCTTCCAGGAATTAGATGCAGGATAAAAAAAGGGGATTATAGGGATTCAGAGACTTCCTTTATCAGCGGGACGCTCATCTCCGCAAACGTCACGCCGGTGTTGAACGCCAGTAGCGCAGCCGACTGTATCTCCTCCTTCGAGGCCCCGACGTTGAAGGCCGTCCGAATGAAGTGCCTCAGCGCCACCGGGTCCCTCGTCGCCGAGAAGATCCCCACAAGGATCAGGGTCCTTGTCTTGTCGTCGAGCGCCCCCACCTCGTTGATTGCGGCTGAGAGCTTGATGTAAGCCTCTGCGACCCTTGGGGTCTCATCGTTGAAGATCTCCCACACGCTCTTGCTCATTTTAGATACCGCGTATAGAAAGCGTGGAGGGGGTTTAAGCTGTTGCGCTCAGACCCTGAGGACGGGGCAGGTCATGCAGTGGATCCCCCCGTTCCCCTTCATCATCTCCTCGCCGGGTATCTGGATCACCTCGATCCCCCTAGCCCTCACCTCCGCCATCACCCGGGGGTTCCCCTCGTAGTGGATCGCCAGGTCACGGTCGACGGTGAGGAAGTTCGCCGCCATGTCCATCCTTTCCCGGTCAGTGATCTCTAGGATGTCCCAGCCCTCCTCGTCCAGCCATCCCACGAAGGAGCCCTCCCACGTCTCGTCGCGGCTGTGGAAGATCGAGGGGGCGTACTCCAGGGTCTCTGTGTGCACCAGGGCCAGCTTCCCAGGGAGCTCGATGAAGGTCTCCGCCACCCCCTCCCGGAGAAGGAACTCACCTATCTCGTTGAGGGCCCCCTGGGTGGTCCTCTGACAGAGCCCCGCCACAGCCACCCTCCCCTCCAGCAACGCGAAGCCCCCGCCCTCGAAGGTCTCAGGCTCCCCCAGCGCCAACCCAACGGGAACCCCCATCGCAGCGTGCGCGGCCTCGATGATAGGCGTCTCCCTCCTCCTCGACGGCAGCCCCATCCTCATGAGCACGGCGCCGGCGTCGGTCACGAAGCTGCTGTCCCTCGTGAACACCAGATTGGGGCACTCCCCTATCTGCGACGATAGCCTAGGGTCATCCTCCACCAACTCCCTGACGTAGAGCACCTCGACTCCAGCCTCGACGAGGGCGTCGGTCATCGCAATGTGGTCCCCCCTGAAACGCTCGACGTCCACGGGCCCCTCGAAGTTGTGCTCGACCGGGTTCGAGTTGGCCAGCTCCAGCTCCTTTCCGGGGCGGTGGACGAGTACCTTCCTGAGGGTGCCGCTCTCGTGGGTGATACCGTAAATTGGCATGCTGTAGGTTTTCACGTTCTTCGCTTATAACGTTGAGCGCAGCCCTAAGGAAGACAGAAGGCCCACTGGAACCAGCCTGAGTTCTTCAATTCTCGGTCTGGGCCTTCTTTCAAAAATGGACAAAACTTCTGAAAACGGAAAATAACACCCAATATTCCTCTAAAGAGGATAACAGTTACTGAAAACGTTAGAGAACCCTTATATCTAAATTATCTTACTGAATAGACTGGAAAAGGGGCTTACCGGGATCCGTCCTCGGGGTTGGGAGACCTCCGACGGCCCGCGATCCCCTGGGAACGAAGGTGAAAAAAAGATGAAATGTGCACTCGGATACGCATTGTCTGCAGCCTCAGCCTACCTGGTAATGGCCTATGTATCCAACCTCTTCCTCACTCTCTTACACGGCATAGCCATACCCGTTCTCTAGCCCCCTTTCCCCTACTCAAGGATGTGTGATGATTATGGAGATGACAAACACGATAGACTGGATCTTCCACAGGGTCGTGAAGCATCGCTTCATGAGGGTCACCCAGAGACTTCCCCCCATGACCCCCGAACGGTATCCATTCCGGAGCCTGTAGAAGAACCCCAAGCGCGCACTCGACCAGTGCGTGGAGACCCTTGTTTTACATCATTTTCTCTATGTATGAGCCTCGGCTAGGTTCATGACCCTTCCCGAGGACGCAGTCTCGTGAGCGCCTCAGGTGACGGTTCCCCTCTCCCTGGAGAACCCCTTATACTCCCCGTTATCCACGATGGCCTTGAGGTGCTGCACCACCTCCCAGACGTCCCTGTACCCCGAGTAGAGTGGGATGGGCGCGAGCCTGATAATGTTGGGCGGCCGGAAGTCTGGTATCACCCCCCGGGCCTTGAGGGCCTCGCCCACCCTCCATGCGTCCCCGTGCATAACCCCCACGTGGCCCCCCCTCCTCTCGGCCTCCCGGGGCGTCGCCACCCCAAAGCTGTAGGGCTCCCCGCTGAGCAACTCATCCACCAGGTACATCAGGTAGGCAGTGATCTTGGTCGACTTCTCCCTGATGTTCTCGATGCCCGCCTCGTTGATCAGGCCTATCGCCCCCTCCAGGGGCGCCGTGCTCAGCATCGTCGTGGTCCCGATCTGCCATGCGCTGGCGTCCTTGGCCGGGTCGAAACTCACGTCCATGTCGAACATGGTGGCCCTGTCGTTGCCGAACCACCCCGCCAAGCCCGGCGTGGTCCCGAAGTGACGCCTGTTGACATAGATGCTCCCAGTCGCCCCCGGTCCCCCGTTCATGTACTTGTAGTTACACCAGAGAGCCCAGTCCACCCCCCACTCGTCGAATCTGTGGGGCACCACACCCACGGAGTGGCTGCAGTCGAATCCGATGGTTATACCCCGCTCCCTGGCTTCCCAGGTGAGCCTCCCCATGTCCAGGAGCTGGCCGCTCCTGTAGTAGACGCTGGGCAGCAGGATGAGGGCGACCTCCTCGGTCATAGCGTCGATAACGTCGTCCTCCTCGATGACGAGACCGTCCCTGCTCTTGACGAGTATAAGGTCCTCGTCGGGATCCCCTCCCCTGAGCCTGACCTGGGCCGCGAGGGCGTAGATGTCGCTGGGGAAGTTGAGCTCGTCGGCCAGTATCTTCCTCCTCTCCCCCTCGGGCCTGTAAAATGTGGCCACGAGGGCGTGGAGGTTCACCGTGGTACCGCCGCAGACCACCACCTCCTCGGGTTCAGCCCCCACCAGCCCCGCCTCCATCGCCCCCAGCCGCTCGGCGTAGGTGATCCACGGGATCTCGGCTCCAGTCCAGCCTCCTATGCTGAGGCCCTTCCACTCCTCGAAGACGCGCTTCAGGGACGTCTCGGCGTCCTTGGAGAGGAGCCCCAGGGAGTTGCCGTCCATGTAGATCTTCCCGGGGATCTGGTAGAACCTCTCCATGTACTGCGCCAGGGGGTCCTCGGCGTCCATCCTGAGGGCGTACTCCTCGCCCATCTCGGCCTCCATCGTCGAATCCTCGAAGGATATTGGATGCTGTCTGGCTTTAAGAATTCGTAGATCCAATAGTAGACTAGTGATCCTCAATGGTCCGACACGCAGAACTAGCAGACCTGGAGCTGCCCGAGTTCGGCATGCCCACGGTTGAGCCCACCATCCCAGCGAAGACATACAGGTCCAGGATGTCCGAGCTGCGAAGACGGGCGGGGGAGGAGGGTTACGACCACGTTGCGGTCTACGCCGACAGGGAGCACTTCGCGAATCTCGCCTATCTCACAGGATACGATCCACGGTTCGAGGAGGCGCTGCTCCTCGTGGAGATAGGAGAGGATAGGAGGCCCACACTCGTGGTGGGCCACGAGGGCATGGGGTACATACCTGTGAGCCCCGTCGAGGATGACCTCGACCCCGTCCTGTATCCAAGTTTCAGCCTGATGGGCCAGGACAGAGATGGCACCCGGCTGGAGGAAATCCTGGAAGGGGCCGGTCTCAAGCGGGCTGACAGGGTTGGGGTCGTAGGATGGAAGTATTACCTATCCTCGGAGGCCGAGAGCCCGGAGACGAGGCTTGAGATCCCCTCATACATCGCCGACTCGCTCCGCTCAGCGGCCGGACATGACAGCGTCATCAACTGTAACGCGATCATGATGAACCCGGAGACCGGGCTGCGCACATCGAATGAGGTGGATCAGCTGGCCTGGTTTGAGTTCGCTGCGACCCACACCTCTCAGGCCGTGAGGGACGTCATCTTCGGTCTACGCCCCGGTATGTCCGAGTACGACGCAGTCAGGCTGATGAGGCTCAACGGGATGCCCCTGTCCTGCCACCTGATGCTGTCCAGCGGGCCGAGGTCCTTCATGGGTCTGGGCAGCCCCTCCTCCAGGGTCATCGAGAGGGGCGACCCCTTCACCACCGCATACGGGGTCTGGGGGGCCCTCAACTGTCGCGCGGGCTTCGTCGCGGAGGGGCCGGACGAGCTCCCCTCGGAGGTCTCGGACTACGTCGACAGGCTCGTCGCGCCCTACTTCGAGGCGATTGCGGCATGGTACGAGCACATGGGCATCGGTGTAACGGGAGGTGAGATGTACAGGGTCATCCACGCCAGGATAGGTGATCCCTTCTTCGGCGTCCATCTCAACCCGGGGCACTTGATCCACCTCGACGAGTGGGTCCACTCCCCCATCTACGAGGGCTCCCGGATCCCCCTCAGGTCGGGCATGGCCCTCCAGGTGGACGTGATCCCGGCCACGGGGACGCCCTACTTCACCACCAACATTAAGGATGGTATTGCCCTCGCCGACGAGAGGCTTCGAGCCGAGTTCGCCGAGCGTTACCCGGAGGCCTGGGGGAGGATAATGGCTCGGCGGAGGTTCATGGAGGATGAGCTGGGGATAAGTCTGAAGCCTGAGGTCCTCCCCTTCTCCAACATCTCAGCCTACCTCCCACCGTACCTACTGGCGCCCCACAGGGCGATGAGGATGGTCGAGGGCTAGCCGGATAGGAGTCCCTTCGGGAAGAAGAGCCTCATGGGGTTCTCCCTGAGGATCCAGGAGGCGTACTTCTTCGCCTGCTCCATGGAGTAGGTCCCCTCATCGATCTTGGATGCCAGGACCTTGGCGACATTCTCCCTGGCGATGACCGAGTGGCCGTACGCCCCCTCGACGAAGAGGTAGTCCCCTCCGAAGCCCATGATCTTGTTCGCCGGGACCTCGTCGAGCCAATCGGAGAGGGCGCTCCTTGACCTGGCCGGCGAGATTATGTGCATCCAGCACATGTCGATGTAGACGTTGGGGAAGTTCTTCGCGATGGCGCCGAGCTCCTCCCAGTAGGGCCACGCCCCGTGGAAGATGTCGAAGCGGGCGTCCCTGTACTCCATGAACAGGTTGATGAGGAGCTCGGGATTCGAGTGAGAGACGACGTTCTCGTTCCCCTCTTGGAGCCCGGTGTGGATCTGGATGGGGAGCCCCCTCCTCTCCGCCTCCCCGATCAACACGTGGACCAGGTAGTCCTGCATAGGCCGCAGAACCTCGTAGCCCGGGTACTCGGGGACGTTCTTCCAGTACTCGGGGTCGTCGTTGACCCTCATGCCATCCACCTTGTAGATGGCGTTGAACGCTTCCTCCGCCTCGGAGAGCCGGACCTTCTCGAACTTGATGGGACGCGCGTAGGCCAGGCCTATCTTCACCCCCACGATCTTGGGGGCCATCCTCCCGATCTCAGCCTTGAGGGCGGAGACCATGTCCCTGAAGGCGTGAATAGGACCTCCGACCTTCCTCCCCAGTTCCTCTAGGCTCGTCCTGTCCCTGACGTTGAGGAACTCGCCGAACCTGTACACGGGCGCGAACAGGGACCTGTCCACATCCACGTTGATCGTGTCGTTGATCGAGACGTCGATCCCGGAACGCTCCTTTAGGACCCAGCGGTAGAGCCCCTCCCTGTTCCTCTCCTTTATCTTCTCGGAGAGCTCCACGTACGTCTCCGAGCTGATCCCCTCGACACCGTACAGGTCCCTGGCGGCGATCTCGAGGGCCCTGGCGTAACCCGTGTTCCTTATCATCTCCCACCAGGGCTCGAAGACCTCCCACCTCTCCTCTAGGGGGATCGATGGATCCCGGATCTTTCGGAGCTCTCCCTCGGTCATCCCCGCCGATCGGAGGTCCGAAGAGGCGTAGTGGGAGAAGAAGGTGGCCAGCATATCAACTTCTGATTTTAACCTCTCCCTCTCCGGGATCAGGTGCTCGTGTGTGTCGATCAACTGTATGCGATCAACGTGACCCTTGATCTCATCGTAGATGGGGTCTACCATAGAACATCGGTCCTCTCTCTGTTGATGATCCTATTTGTCTTTTATTCAAGACATAACAAACCGTGAAAAGTCAGACGACCCTGACGAGAACAGATCTCATCGAAATGAGTTAGGCGAGGGTGACATCTCCTCTATACCCTACAATAAGGAGGATCAAAGCAGAAAGTGAACCGACCTAGATCCGTCTGGGCTTGTACTTCTTCTCCTTGTACTTGCTGACGATGCGGACATGCTCACCCTTCCGGGTGACAGCGGAGTCGATGCTATCAGCCATCTCCTCGCACTTCCTCCGCCATTCGCACTCCTGACAATCGTCCTCCGTGCCATACATCCCGATACAGACGGGACGACTACCACTGCTCATATCAAAATCAACCCCATGACCCATGCTTAAAAAACGTTCCGCACTACGCAGGCCGCAGGGAAGAGGGGCCCCAAATTGGTCCGCCGTCCCCTCGAGGTAGCAGACCACGTAGACCTTCATAGGCACACCCACGATCTACTGGAAAGCGGAGAATAAAATGGTCTATCCCCTTGATGTCATTGGAGTAGAGCCGTATTGGTGTTGTTTTATACTTGAAATGCCGAACTGATACAACATGATATCGAAAGGTGAACTCAGGTTCAACTGCTGTGAGAGCGCCCTCCTTAGGATAAACGAGAAGGTCCCCCTCCCAGACTTCGGGAATGACACAATGCGGATCGCCTCCTTGTTCGGCGGCGGCGTTGGCGGCTGGCAGAGCGTCTGCGGAGCGGTGAGCGGGGCCTGCATGGCCCTCGGCCTCCTGAACGGCACCAACGGGAACGAGGACCTAGATGCCTTCACGGAGAAACGCCAGGATGCTAGGGATGCATGTCAGGAGTTCATGAAGGCCTTCGAGGCTAAATGGGGGGCCGTCAACTGCCTCGACCTCCTGGGAGTAGATTTCAGGACTGAGGAGGGCCGGGAGGTATACGAGGGCATGAAGGAACGCGGAGAAACCCATTGCAACGAATACGTCGAATGGGCCGCTGAATGGATGTCAGAGAAACTTTCTAGATGACACCGGCATACCCATCACTAACTTTAACCAGAGGCATGTTCAACGTATGTCGTATCGAAATGACCGAGATAGTAGTCTTCGAGACCAGCATGGGCGTCATAGAGATCGAGATGGATAGGGAGAAGGCGCCCATCACGGTCGAGAACTTCGTCAAGTACGCCAACGACGGCTTCTTCGACGGCACCGTGTTCCACAGGGTCATCCCCGGATTCGTCGTCCAGGGCGGCGGCCACCTCCCGGATTGCACTCAGAAGCAGACCCGGGCCCCCATCAGGCTTGAGGCGGACAACGGCCTCAAGAACGATAGGGGGGCCATCTCCATGGCCCGGACCAACGACCCGAACTCGGCGACGAGCCAGTTCTTCCTCAACCTCGTGGACAACCAAAACCTAAACCGCTCCCCGGGGAACGACGGATACGCCGTCTTCGGGAAGATAACCAGCGGGATGGATGTCGTCGACAAGATCGCTTCAGTCAGGACGGGTAGCAAGGGCATGAATCGTGACTGGCCCGTTGAGGACATAACCATCCAGAGAGCGTATGTGAAAAGCTGAAAAGCGAACTCTTAGAGGATGGGTCAGGGCGGACGACCCAGCCACGAGTGACACCTAAAGAAATTCCTATCCTATCTACTTTTGTATGTTCTTTCTCAATTCGTCGTAGATGGGGGTCTGCATCGAGGCTGACCCCTTCAGCTTTCTGAACTCCTCATCGAGTACCTCCAGCTCCCCCCTCATGGCCTCAGCCCTGATGAGGACGTACTCGAGCTCAGCCTTGTTCAGCTCCCTCCGAAGATAGGGTACGGCCAGCATCATGGGGAGCCCTTCCAGCCTCTTCAGGCTCTCCAGCGCGTACGGGTATCCCAGCTCCTTGAGGACGCTGAATCCCTCTCGCATCGCCTTGATCACACCGGTCATGCCATCCCTGTCCCCGGTCAACCCCTTGACGTCGCGCCCGGCCTTGATATAGGCGCAGGCAAGGGGCAGTATCACCGCCGCGTGGTACTTCAGCCAGGCCTCCATGTTCTGGTTGGCCACCACGTTGAATCCTGCTCCCTCGAGGAGTCCCGTGATCCAGGTGAGCCTCTCCGACGCCCCACCGTCCAGCTCACCGATGGAGATCGAGGTCTTCTCAGCTGTCTTGTACTGGACTGCACGCCCCTCTATCGTGCCGTTCATGAATGGAAAACCCAGGAGCACTCGGTCGCGTCCTAGGAGGCGGACCATCTCACCGGAGCCCTCGACGTTGTTCCCAAGGAAGAGGACGTTTGGGGTGTAGATGTTGGCGGAGAGGAAGGGAAGCACCCTCGAGTAGTGGTTCTTACCCACGGCAACAATGACCAGGCCATAGGCGTCCTCCGGGAAGAGCCTGTCGATGACGTCAACCTTCCGGCTCGTCGCCCTCCCCGTGTCGGAGGGCTCCAGCATGACGCCGTAGCGCTGGATGTACTCCAGTCGCTGACCCCTCGCCAACACCGTGACGTCCAAGCCCGCGTCCTGGAGATGGTAAGCCAGAATAGTCCCCACTGGGCCAGCCCCGTAGACGAGTATCCTTCTAGCCTGTTCTTCATCCATCGTGGACACCGAAGACTGCGTATCGTCCCTTTTCGAGCATTTAATCGGGGGTATCCAATAAAACATCTACGCATTCAGGCCTCCCGTTGAGCCCTGTAGGAAGCCTCATCGAGGCTGAAATAAGCGAACCAAACCGATATAACCTCAGATTAGCTACATTTTTTAGCTGATCAACATGAATCAGGCCCCTTTCTACCAGATCGACGCGTTCACAGATGTGCCCTTCAAGGGGAACCCGGCGGCGGTCTGCCTCATGCCCTGCGACCTCGAGGACGACCTCTACCAGTCCATCGCGAAGGAGATGAACCTCTCCGAGACGGCCTTCGTCGAGGAGACAAATCTCAAGGGCATCTATAACCTGAGGTGGTTCACCCCGGCCAGGGAGGTCCCCCTCTGCGGCCACGCCACCCTTGCCTCAGCGTACGTTCTCTTCGAGCACGCTGGGCTCGACGATGAGAGGATCACATTCCACACCCTGAGCGGCGCCCTCTACGCGGAGAAAACCCCGGATGGCGTCCGTCTCGACTTCCCACGGAACGATCCCTTCGAGGTGGAGCCCCCAAAGGAGGTGCTGGAGGCTCTGGGGATCTCCGATCCTAAGGAGGTCCAGTACTCCGACACTAACCAGAAGCTCCTCGTCCTCCTGGGCGACTCCGACGAGGTCCGCAGCTGCAGCCCCGACTTCGACGCCCTCCTCGCCGCGGACAACTCCCTGGGCTGGAGGGGCGTCATAATCACGGCGAAGGGTCCGAGCCCCTACGACTTCGTCTCACGTTTCTTCGCTCCTTTGATGGGGATCAACGAGGACCCCGTCACCGGATCGGCTCACACGGTCCTAGCCCCCTACTGGGCGGATAGGTTGGGTAAGAACGTGATGGAGGCCTACCAGTCCTCGGAGAGGGGAGGGGCGCTCCACGTGGAGCTCACGGAGGAGAGGGTCCTCATCACGGGGAAGGCGACCACGGTCGTGGTTGGAACCATCTACTATCAAGAATAAGAAGAGGGTGCAGAAGGAGCCCTCAGATCTTCAAGGGGTTGAGGCTCCCGTCGATGACCTCGATCCCGTTCATGTACTTCCTCAGGTCCTCCGGGACGACCACCGAGCCGTCCTCCTGCTGGTACTGCTCCAGTATGGCCACCATAGTCCGGCTCGTCGCCAGCGCCGTGTTGTTCAGCGTGTGCGCCGGCCCCATGGGGGGTTGCCCCTCCTTCATCCTGTACTTGATGTTGAGCCTCCGGGCTTGGTAGTCGGTGCAGTTACTGTTGGAGCCGATCTCCCTGAACTCGCCGTCAGCCATCCAGAACTCGGTGTCGTACTTCTTCGCGGCGATGATGCCGATGTCCCCGGTGCAGACGTTGACCACCCTGTAGTGGAGCCCCAGCCCCTCGTAGAGCTCCTCGCAGTTCCTCTGCAGCTCCTCGTGGAGATCCCAGCTCTGCTCGGGGAGGCTGAAGACGAACTGCTCCACCTTGTTGAACTGGTGCATCCTAAAGAGGCCACGGGTGTACTTGCCGTGGGCGCCGATCTC
>JAUWDP010000297.1 GCA_030608725.1 Candidatus Bathyarchaeota archaeon | reverse complement strand
GCGCCTATCACCCCCGCCCTGCGCATCTCCTCAGCTAGCTCGCCCACGGACATGCCCGCGCGGAGGCGCATCTGCTCGACGCGCTTCATCCCAAAGCCTTCAGACTAACCCTTAACCCGCTGGATCTTATAACGTCCCATGATCACCCAGTACTCCACGTCCTTCCCGGGCTCCAGCTTCGATGAGAGCTCCTCATCATCGGGCCTGGCCACATCGAATATCTCATAGGACTCCAGGTCCATAAGCTGGACCATCGAAGGATTCACCGAAACGACCTGCCCGGTGTTCTTCTCAACGATAGGTATCTGGATGTTCGTTACCACCGGACTTACGAAGCTCCTCTTGCTCCCGTCGAAGAGGCTGATGGCGACGCACCTGAACTTCGCGCTCCCGTGCTTCCCCGGCTTGCTCTTCTGGAGGGAAGCGATTCGGCTCGGCTCGTCGTCTATGATGGCGTAGGAGCCCACCTTGAGGTCGCCGACCCTGCCCATTTTGTATGACAGTACATCACACCTCTCTGATTTTCGAACACAAATCGGGTTGAATGGAGATAAAGGTTATGCCCAACAGACAATTATAGTGTAAAAAACAGATAACAGTAAAGAGCACCCACTTCCCCGGGTAAAAGGGGTTGAGAACCTCGAGACACCTCCCCACCATGATAGCCAACCTCGCCATAACCTACCGCTGCCAATGCAGATGCCGAACATGCAACATATGGAAGACCGAAGAGACGGAGAGAGAGGAACTCGCACTCGAGGAGTATCATGCCCTCTTCGAATCGAACTTGGACTTCCTCAGGGAGGTGAGATCGATCCAGATCACGGGCGGCGAGCCCTTCATGAGGCGAGACCTGCCTGAGATTGTATCCACCATCCACGCCAGCCTCCCAGACTGCACCTTCTGGATCCCAACAAACGGAATGAACCCACGAGCCGTCGAGGAGGCAACGAGGGAGATGCTGGAGCATCTAAAGGATCGAGGAATCGGTGTCAGCGTCTCCGTGGACGGGATGGAACGCACCCACGACGATCAACGCGGCGTTGGTGGCTCGTTCAAGAAAGCCATGGAGACCCTCCGGAGGCTCTCAGCGCTCAGGGAGGAGCATACGGGGCTAGGGCTGACGGTCGGGATGACCCTGACCCCCGAGAACTATAGGGAGGCGTCTGAGGTCTACACCCTCGCCAGAAGGTTCGGGGCGGACTTCAGCATGCGACCGGTCAACTTCAGCGATATCTACTACAGGAACATGGACGAGCGCAGACCGTTGGACGATGTCTCAGGCGAACTGCTGCCCTTGATCAGAAAGATAGCTAGAGACACAGTGAAAAGGAAGGGCATCATCCCCTCCGCACCCACGTTACGCTACATGCAGGGCGTATTAGACTACATTAGGGATCCCACTGTTAGAAGGCTCCCATGCGCCGCCGGGGAAGACTCCTTCTTCCTGAACCCCTACGGCGACGTCTACCCGTGCATATTCGTAGACGAGAAGATGGGAAACGTCCGTAAAGAACAGTTGGCAGATCTTTGGTGGACAGACGTAGCCTCCAGCATCAGGGAGAAGATCTCAAGGGGAGACTGTCCCGGTTGCTGGGTCGAGTGCGAGGCCTACAGGGAAATCCACAGGGACAGAATAGGGCTCGGACGCACAGTCCTGAGCGCTCTAATCCACCCTAAAAATCTTGGATTAAACTGATTAAGGAAATAGAGGTAAAAAAAGTCTAGAATTACTGAGCGGTCTTCTTGATGATGTGGTATCCGAACTGGGTCTTCACAGGCTCGGAGAACTCTCCCACCTTCAGGGCAAAGGCCGCCCTCTCGAACTCCTTGACCATCTGGCTCCGCCCGAAAAAACCTAGGTCCCCGCCCCGCTTCCCCGAAGGGCAGGTCGAGTGCTTACGTGCAAGCTCCTTGAAGTCCCTCCCCGCCTTCAGCTCCTCAAGGACCTTCAAAGCCTGGGACTGCTTGTCGACAAGGATATGGGACGCGCGAATCTTCTTAGCCATCTAAAGTCCTGAGAGTATTGGAACCGCCCCACATAAGAGTTAGGGGAAACAACTTAATCGTTTTAAGATTCCCCGATGTCCTCATATGTTCATCAAACGCCAAAAAAGATAATAGCGGCGTAACTCTGAAGATGATACCCTTGAAAACAGGTGATGATAATGAGTGAGCAGTGGATAAATGAGTGCAAGCAGTACCTCGCCCAGGTGCAGGAGTCGATGAAAGGCGAGAACCCGGACAGGCTGGCACTGGTCAAGTCGATGCACAGGGCCCTCTTCGCCATCAACCACAGCATCCTCGGCTGGCTCCAGTACGTCAACAACCCAGACATCATGACCAAGTTCAACAGGGACGAGCTCCACGAGATAAGCGACACCCTAGCCAAGTTCGCC
>JAUWDP010000021.1 GCA_030608725.1 Candidatus Bathyarchaeota archaeon | reverse complement strand
GTGGGAAAAGGGCTGCCGTTCGATTAAAGCACTCACCTGTCATTCCTTTTCCCCCGATGGGGGTCACAGATACTGCATATAAATCTATTTATGGGGGTCACAGACCCATATAAAAATTCGTTTATGACTTGGGGATAAAATTTAACCCCCAAACCCAAACCCTCTCTACGACTCCCCGCCACTCACAATCTTCCACTTCCTCTCTCCCACTCTCTCTCCTATTACACCCACACAATTCGCGGATGCGCTTGTAGCTAGCTCAAAGAATATCTGAATGGTTAAAAGAAAAAAAATGGAAGATAGGATCTCTAACGTTGTCTCTGTATCAGCCACAACACTAGGACTACAAGGGCTATGCTGAGAGCAGTGGATTCAAGGGGGAACCCAGGTATACCGCCGCTCTTCTCAGACTCAGTTTCAGATTCTGACTCCGTCTCCGTGGCCTCCTCTTCCGGAGCAGGCTGCTCAACGGTAGGCTCACCCAAACCGAAGACATGAACCTTCCCCGCCTTGGACTCGCCTCCCGCCTCGACGTCTGCCTCACCCACCACTATTATCTCCCCATCAGTCTCAACCGAATACCCGAACTGGTAGCCCGGAAAAGGCGTAGGAGATATAAGAGTAGAGATAAGGTTCCCCTCCAAGTCAAACACATGGGCCTTTCCCTCGTTCATGCTCTCTACGTCACCTCTGCGCTCACCCACAACGACTATGTCGCCTCCGATCGCCACATCTCTGCCGAACTCCGCGTTTTCTTCAGGTGTGGGTGATTGGAGTGTCGCCACATAGTTCAAGCTGGTGTCGTAGATATGGGCTCTTCCCGCCTTCTCATGGCCGTCTACGGTTGCCCAGAGTTCGCCTATTACGAAGTGGTCACCGCTGATAGACGTTGAGAAGCCGAAGAAAGAACGTTCCTGCATGTCGGGAGGCTGTAACGTCGTGACCAGATTCCAGTCATAATCGTATACGTAGACACTGCCTATGTCAAGGGGGCGACCATCACCCATTTGGCCCGGTTCTCCCACGAGGATATATTCATCGTTTGCAGCCAGAGACTTTCCAAAGCAGCCCTCTGATATCATTGAAGGTGAAGTTACATTTCGTATTAGAACCCCTTCATGGGTGTATGCGTAGACGCTGCCGGGGTGAATGAAGCCTTGTTCCGTGCCTCCTAGCTCAGCCACCAGAATGCGGTTCCTGCTTAATGCAACTTCCGAACCAAAAAAGCCAAGATCCATTGGGTCAGGTGACTGAAGGATGGTTAAGAGGGTGCCCTCGGAGTCGAATACGAATACTTTTCCTGCTTCACGTATATCTTCCATATCAAATCTTGAACAACCTACAACTACTATGTCACCTAATGCATCGACATTGCGACCAAATTGCATTTCTACTTTAGGTATTGGTGCATGAAGGATTGATATGATGTTCCAGTCTAAGTCGTAGATGTACGCTCTGCCTGCGGAGTTTATGCTACCTATATCTCCAGTATATTCTCCGATTGCTATACCGTCTTCAAACAATGCTGTTTGGAGACCGTATCCTCCGAAAAAGGCCGGTTCAGGCGCCTGCAGGGTTATGATGACTTGGTATCCCTCCTCAGCTCGTATAGGGACCACTAAGATTGTTGCCAAGAAAATCAGAATAATAAGTCCCGTATGTTTACTTTTGATTTCTTTCCGTTTCATTTCTTTCATTTCCTATCTGCTTGGTACTTGTATAGCTCCCCACCTCGGAGCTGAGGCTCAACTCGCGATCGGGACTCTCGAGAACCCTCTGAAGCACATCCTCGTCTATCTCTATCCTTAGCACGCCGTATTCCCCAATCATTTCGAGTGCACTACGTTCAATCATCGAAGTCTTCAACAGCCTCCCGAGGTCTCCCTCGAAGAGAACCCGGTCATGAGCTTGATCGGAGATAGAGATGCTCCTGACATGTTTCTTGGATTTCAACTCGACCGAGAAAATACTGTCCATGTTCTCACATCCCTTTTCGCTTTCGTTTTGCCTTCAGGCATAACAAAACTGAAATATCGATAATAAAACTCCGAATCGTGAATAAGCGCTAGAACACATTAATACTTCCGAAAACACATCGTTTATTCGAATGAAAGCCTCCGGAGGATTCCACGATCTCCTTTTCGAGATGTCAAACGAGAACAGATATGGGGTTCTACTGATTCTCAAAGAAGAAGCAAAGCGCATTACAGATCTCACCCGAGAGATGAAACTTACAACCACTGAGGTGAGACGCCACGTTTCCAGGCTCGCTGAGGTAAGTCTCATACAGAGAGACCTCGGAGGCTTCTATCATCTTACGCCATACGGCGAAACGTCTCTTCTTCTTTTTCAGGAATTTATTTTTCTATCATCTCACAGCGAATACTTCAAGACTCATACACTTTCAAAAATCCCGACGGCATTTGTGAAACAGATAGGTGAGCTCAGTGCAAGCTTTAGTTTGAATGATGCTATGGATTTTCTTCGTCACACAGAGAATCTCTTCAAAGATTCAAAGGAATATGTGTGGCTGCTTGTCGACCAGTTTCCCATGAACTCTCTCTCATCGATCATCGAAGCAATCGAGCGTGGGGTCCAAATAAGGATCATAGAGCCGAGAGAGAGAATACTTAACCCCAACATAGAGTCCATGACCTCCGAGGAGACTCAGGCTCTGAACCATACTAGGCAGACTCCTCTAGTCGACCAGAGCATGGTGGATGAGGTTAACGCATATTTATTCTTGTCGGACAACCGATGTGTGATAGCGTTTCCAACCTCTGAAGGTCGATACGATTACAGCGGATTCACTGCAACAGACGGCTCGTCTCTCAAATGGTGCGGGGAACTGTTTCAGCACTACTGGGATAAGGCCGAACATAGAACACCCACACCTGCAGTGCAAGTAAAGCTCGGACCTATCTCTGAAAGAGGAAAATTCCTCGGGCAGGTCGTGGTTGCTGGTCGAGAGAATCCAGCGATTGACACTCAGGCAATTCAAGATGCCGTTGACAATTACGATGAGGTGATCCTGAAAGGCGTGTTCAACCTCGGAACCTCGACTGTCCACATCAGGAGGAGCGTCGTCGTTCGAGGCGAAGGCAGGGAGAACGGTGTTCCGAGCACGAAGGTCTACAAGAGAGGATGGACGTTTCCCTTTTTCGTCCAAACTTTTGTTTTCGAGATTGATGGAGAAGGCATAGACGTAACGATTGAGAACATACATTTCACGGACTTCAACTACGTTTGTATTCATAGTGAGGAAGGTAAAAGCGTCAAAATCCGGGATAACAGGATAACTCTGAGATCAGGCAGGGGAAGAGGAATGAATATTAGAAAAGGCGGTGATCACGTCGTGGGCATTATTGTGCGAGCGAAGGAGGTAATCATAGAGGGGAACTATCTGGATTTTGCGTTATCTTACGCACGAGGCGGGTCCAGATCCTGGAAAGGACTTGATACGGATCCCAATTTTCGACCCGATCTGGAGAATCACGAGAGCTACTGTGGAATAGGTATGATGCTGAACCATAACGTGGGTAAGGTAATCGTCCAAGACAACGTCATCCGTAACATGAACTCAAGAGGGATTTTAATTTGCGATAACTATGAATCAGCCGATATTCATATTGTAGGAAACACCATAGAATCCGATGTTTACGGGTCGTATCCTTACTCAAGTCATATGGCCGGCGTTGGAATATTTGTACAGAGCGCATGGACAATGCCTTATTCACCAGAACGCGTCGAGATAAATGATAACAAAGTCAGATATGGTAAGCTTAACCACTGTGGCATAGCAGTCTACGGCCCATCGATATACCAGGAAGGAGCAGGAAAACTCGGAGAATGCATCGTACGCAACAATGATATTCATCTCGGGGATGGCCATGTTGGTGTGTTGATTAGGAAAAATGACGGGACTGAAGTTTATGGCAACCGGATTTCAGGGAGTGCCTACTATGGGTTCCATCTCTGGGGGAGTGAAGACCGTGAAGGCTTCGATCTAGGGTCCAACGCCAATCTGATTGAGGACAACGATCTATCTGATCTGGAGATTAAAACTCCTGACGATTACAGCGATAGTCATGTTGATGGACGGATGTTCACAGGCTCTGCAGGCAAATCTACTACCTCTCATGTCTGGTTGAACAAGTTCTCAGCAAGAAACAGCATACATGTGAAGGTTGATGAGACGGTGATCGACGAGGGAACATCAAACTCCATTACGCGTACTTAGAAACTCAACACTGCGACCCTGGGAAGCCATGTCTTTGTGCGCGCAATATATCTATTTGTGTCTCAGCCGACGAAGGCAGCCAGGGAGGTCTGCCTTCCCCTGCCCACCAATTCGTCGAAGCTCATCCCCAGGGCGTCGAGGAGCTGCTCGAATATGGACCCCAGGTGCTCCACGTATTTGTTGATGTCCACGTCCCTGGTGGTGGCCATCTGGACCGGCTTCACGTCCTTCGTGGTTATGACGTACCTGATGATGTCCCCGATGTCCAGGCTGTGCCCCTGCTCAACAAGCATCTTCGCGGCCTTCACGTGCTGGGGGTTCGTCTGGTAGCTGCTCAGCCTGCGCCCCAGCATCATGCTGAAGGCCAGCTCCTCGATGTCGAAGTCCCGGTCCTTCAGCTTCCTGTAGACGGTCTCCACGAGGCCCTTTATCTCCTTCTTGGCGTCTGGCATGTCCTCGGGCGTCTGGACGTCGCTTAGTATGCGGGTGAGCTCCATGAAGGAGTCCTTGAGGAGGGGCGGGATGTGCCTCTTCTTCCCCGTCAGCCCCTTGATGTCCACGCTGCCGTCCTCGTAGACCCCCAGGTAGTTCTTTTTCCTCCTGGAGAAGATGGCGTACCGGTATACCTTGTCGACGTCGAGGTCGATCTCCAGCTCCCTGTTGGCCCACTCAATGAGGGCGTCGATCTGCTCCTGGGTCGGGTGGGCGAGGAAGACGCTGTCAGTGTCCCCGTAGAGGACTTCGATGCCGAGGCGTCCCGACTCCTCAACCGCCTGGTTCATGGCGTATCTGCCGATGGCGGCGGTGCTCTCAGCCAGGGGAGGGCAGTAGAGGGGGAAGCTCTCGGCGCCGAAGACCCCGTACGAGGCGTTTAGGAAGACCTTGAGGGCGCTCTGCACGACGTCGTAGAAGGTCCGCTCCCCCGGGGTGAGGCTCAGGTCCTTGGAGAGGGGCTTGTACCTCAGGATCCTGAGATCCCTTAGGCTGCCTATTATGAGGCTTGTCATCCCCCGGTTCTTGGTGCAGACCCAGTGGTCGGTGTCAGGTATCTTCTTCGTCTGGCACTCGGGGTGGTTGCAGAGGATGGTCTCGTAGCTGAGGTTCCAGTTCCTGATGGCCGAGGGGTAGAGGGAGGCGAAGTCGAGGACGGTGACCCCGAAGTGGACCCCTGGCTTGGGGTCCCTGACGATGGCGCCCTGGTACTTCTTCCCCTTGATGGTGGCCGTCGTAGTGGCCTTCCCCTTCGCCTGGATGATGTCCTCGGTGTTGGGTATCAGCCAGCCCCGCTTCCTGTGCTCCCACTCCATCAGAGCCAGGATCCAGCGGCTCACCCCCATCCGGGTGAGATCCTCCACGGTCTGCTTGCTGATGCGGCTGAGGATGACCATCAGCTTCATCGTGAGGTCGTCGTTGAAGGAGGTGAGCTGGAAGGTGATGTCTGCGTCGTTGAAGCAGTAGCGGGCCAGCTCCTCCAGGCTGAGGTCTGTGATGTTCCCGACTTCGATCTTCCGTTTCCCGATGACGGCCCCCGCCACGTCGTTCAGGTTGTTCTCCCTGTACCTGTTCCCGAAGGCGTAGATCTGGATGGACCTGTTGAGGAAGAAGCGGTAGAGGTCCACGTGGAGCCCGTTGGTGAGGTAGGCGAACCTCCTGCCCAGGGTGATGGGTATTTCGTCCTGGCTGAAGGCGAGGTTCTGGGCCCTGTTCTTCAGGTAGCGGAGGTCGAAGTTGTCGCCGTTGAACGTGAGGACGACGGGGTACTCGTCGAGGACCTTGAAGGTCTCCTCCACGATGGACCGCTCGTCTCGGTATACCTCCACCTGGACCCCGTCCACCACGGGGGGTTCAGTGCTCTCGGCGTTCTCGTCGAGGAGGATCACCCGCCTCATGCCGTCAGATGAGCGAAAGGAGACCGCTGTGATGGGCTCTATGGCTTCCTCGGGGTTGGGTATCCTGTTTGCTACAGAGGTGTGGACCTCGATGTCGAAGGCGACCCTCCTGATCTCGGGGATGGGGCACTGGAGGAGGCGGGCCCACTCCATCATGTGCTCCCTGAACTCGGGCTCCTGCTCGGCCAGGGTCTGCTCCAGCTCCGCGCTGATCTCCTCGGGGAGCTCGTACTCGTCGGCCACCAGGTTCCCGCCTTCGACCCTGTAGGGCATCCCGGGGATGAGGCTCAGGTCGTAGATGTAGTTCTGGTAGTAGCGTATCCGGCTCTCCCAGCTCCCCTGGAGGATGCTCCTGATGCCCCCGCCTGCTCCGCCGCCTATTGCGAGGGGGTTCGTTGCGACGACCTTGGTGACCTTGATGGTCTCGTCGGCGATGGCGTCGAACCTCTCCACCTGCTCCAGCGTCATGAAGCCCGGGTAGCTGGTGAGCCTGTCGTTCTTCCTCAGCTCCTCGGGGGTCTCCTTGGAGATGCAGTACGAGAGGTGGCCCGTGTTGTCGTACCAGAGGTAGACCTGCTGGGAGACGGGCTCGTAGAGGCGGAGGAACGCCTTCTCCTGCTTGCCGTCGTATCCTGCTGAGAGGAGGTAGGAGGTGGGGAGGTCGTCCGGGGCCAGCCTGCCCTTGGGCGTGGAGACCTCCTCTTCGTTTCGGAACGCCACTTAGTTCACTCAGATATTACTTGGGGAGGTGAAATATATGATATGTCACCCGTCTAGGAGGGCCTGAACCCCTCCATGAGGTACAGCGTCTCGAGCACGATATAGGCGGCCTGGGTCGCCGTGAGGCCTAAGTCGTAGTGGGGGGAGACCTCCGTCAGGTCGAACCCAAGAAGCCGTTCGTCCATCATGAGACTCAGCGCGTCGAGTAGCTGGGTCACATCTATCCCCTCGGGTGAGGGGTTCCCGACGGCTGGCGCCGCTGCTGGGTCAAGGACATCCATGTCGATGCTCAGGTAGACAGATGAGGCGTCTTCGAGCCAGCCCCTCACCGCCTTCAACGAGGGCTCCACGCCCTTCCTCAGCTCGGCGGAATCAACCAGGGATATCCTGTCCGGGTTCTCCTCCACGAAGTCCAGTTCCTCCCTTGAGAGCGCCCTTGACCCCAGCACGACGAGCCTGAAGTCGAACTCCTCCATGGCTCGGCGCATGAAAGTGGCATGGGACAGCTCCAGGCCCATGAACCTGTCCCTCAGGTCGAGGTGGGCGTCGAAGTCCACGACGAGGTCGGGTTTCAGCGCCCTGAGGGCACCCAATGTGACTGTGTGCTCCCCTCCGAGGAGCACTAATGATTTCCCCAAGCCATGGATCGACTTAACAGCCTCCTCTATGACGGAGAGAGAAGCCTCGACATCCCCTGATAACTTCAGGTTCCCAAGGTCCGCGAATGACAGGTCATCCACGTCTAGGCCCGTGCGCGGGCTGTACGTATCCATGTACTGGCTGGCCTGCCTGATGGCCTCGGGGGCGAAACGTGTGCCCCGGCGATACGAGCCGGTCAGGTCCAAGGGGGCACCTGCAATAGCGATTCGGGCTTCTCCGTAGGGGGTCGTCTTGTCCAGGAACGGCTGGAGGGTGGGCCTGAAGAGTTCTTCCATGGCATCTTCCAACGGACTAACCCGTCTACTTCTCGACTACGACGTGGTCGACGCTGTGTATGACGGCTCCATGCTTTCCCACATGCTCCTTGAGGGCCTCGTAGTTGATGGAGGTGCCGCTTAGCTCCACCTTGAGGCTCTCGGTCTTCTCATCCATCTCCACCAGGGTGATATCCACCCTCTCTATGCCGTCGAGCTCGGTCAGGAAGGACGCGAACTCCGGCAGGGGCGGGGAGTGGGGCTTCAATACGTCCAAAACTAGGTTCTTTATCTTTGGTTCGCTCAACTTATCCACATTTCCCTAAGGAACGTAGTTCTTAATGCTGTTCTACTTCATAAGATTTATTAATTCCTGTTATGTGTGTCAGGGTGAGTGCCCAACAACTATGGGTCGGATCACGGGATTTTTAGGCCACGCACAGGCCTCGGGAGCGCAATGACATTTGAGCGAACCCCAGTCTGACGAAGAATCGGATGGCAGTAGCCTCGGGGGCTGGTTCTCGGACTGGTTCGACGAGGTCGGGACGTTCCTCAGGGTCACGAAGGCGACCAAGATCCTGCGGAGGTACTTCGCAATGAACGCCTTCGACGGAGCCATGACGAGCCTGGGAGTCGTCATAGGCGCATACATCTCCAACATCGGGGACGCCAAGGCAGTGATCGGGATCATCCTCATTAGCGGGGTCGCCATGGCAGTCTCGGGATTCTCGGGGACGTACATGGCTGAGAGCGCCGAGAGGAGCAAGTCCCTCAACGAGCTTGAGGACGCAATGCTCGTCGACCTCGAGGACACCATCTACGGCCAGGCCTCCAAGTTCGTCTCCATCCTCGCCGCCATCGTGGACGGCTCGGCCCCCTTCCTGGCCTCCATCCCGAGCGTGGTCCCCTTCTACCTCGCCCTGAGCGGCGTTATGTCTCTCCAGGTGGCCTTCTTTGCCTCGGTAGGGGCCTCCCTCGCGACCCTGTTCATGCTCGGCGTCTTCCTGGGGAGGGTCAGCGAGCGCAACGTGATCTACTCGGGTGTGAAGATGGTGATCGCCGGGGTGGCCGTGGCCCTCCTAGCCCTGCTGCTCAACGGCCACTAGAGTCTATCGGCGTTCAACGGAATACTTGGTGTGCGATAGATTTTGTCTATCATCGAGCTTCTTGGAGACTGATTATGAGATGGTTTCCGAGGACGTGTATTACTCGAGGGGGATAAGGCCATGGCTGTCCCGGGATCTGTTTCATGATCTGATCTACCTCAACGAAGGTACGCTGGATTCAGTTCATGCCGGTGGGGGCTCTCGTGGTGAGCGGCTGGGTGATTGCCTGAGGCAGCGTGTTCAACGGAGTGTTGAAGGGGGAATCGGGTTGCTCGCGCGCAGCGCATGCAGCGAACTATAGGTGATCCCGTTCGACCTCTCTTATCTGTAGCTGAACTGTCGTATCTCCTTGGACCTCTGTATCTCTGTAGAACGGGGAAAATAACTAAGGTTCCTCCCTGAGGTAGAGATGAGGTGCCACAGTTCTAAGAGGTCACGGGAGATACAGGACAGTTAAAAAGGATCGAGAGATGTGCGTTACAGATCGTTGGGAGTTCAGGTGAGATACCTGACAGATTAATTATAGTTCTCGGGGGGTCATTACAGTTCGCTTAAGGGGTTCTGGGGAGTTACCTGACTGATCCTTCAGGTTCGAGTGGGGTATTTTCGGATATCCATCGCGTGTACTTGGGTTGCGCGCGCGCACTCAGGAAACTCGTCGTCCTCGAAGCGCGCGCGCACCGTATGAATGGTACCAATGTGAGTGGTTGTTTTTCCCTTTTTTCTTAAGTATTTACTAGTGCGCGTGCAGTGATGTGGCGCGAGCAGTTAGTCGTCGCGAGCGCGCATAGCTCCCTAATGAGGAACCATCGCGCCACAATCAGGCACATAGCTCCCTAATGAGGAGCCAACGCGCCACAATCAGGCACATAGCTCCCTAATGAGGAGCCAACGCTCCACAATGAGGCACATTGCGGTTCAATGAGGTTTAATGAGGCATTGCGGATTTTCCTGGCCTAGGGTACCCTATAGCACTACCAGGCCCCATAGGGTAGGTAACTGCCTCAATGGGAGCATCGTGGAGGAGCGTGGAGCAATCGTCATGCGTGGGCGCGCGTCGAATGCGTGCATGTTTGGAGCAACGCGTATGTTTATTGTGTATACTAATGGGAGCGTACCTTGTGAACGGTACCAATATAAAAAGTTGAGCAAGTGTTCGCAGCTTTGACGCGCAGAATGAATGGTACCAATGATATTAGTTGTTACTCAAACAGATGCTTAATGGCTCGCGTAAATTCGGCGTCTCAGCAGTACCTTACTGCGCGCGCATCGTACTTCAATGGTACCATTATGGAAAGAATTTTCTAGTACAGGACCCAGGATATAACGGTACCATTGTCAGAGAGAAGGCATAGGCTGTACAGCCACGAGATCCCTGAGGTCATAGAAGGCTTGCATCTCAGACTGGAGGTGTTGCTTGAGAAGAGGGAGGACCCTGATAGGGCCGAGGTCGCCTTCCGGACCCTGTATCGTCTGGTGGGTAAGAGCGTCGGGAGACCTAAGTATCCTGAGTTCTCCTGGGATTTCCTGCAGGATTATCTTGAGCGTTTTGC
>JAUWDP010000061.1 GCA_030608725.1 Candidatus Bathyarchaeota archaeon | reverse complement strand
GCCCCAGAGGCGCCTGAAGTTGCCTGCGTAGATCCTCTCCAGGGATGAACGGGGGAGGTCTAGGCCGACGTAGGGAAGCTCGTAGCGGGTGAGAAGGTCATCTGCGGCGTCGGGTGTGTGGAACTCGTCGCCTGTCTCGAGGAACCTGCGTATCATGGTGATGCGAGCGATGTGCTGGGGGAGGGTGGTGGACATGCCGGTGTCGGTTCCGAAGAGGATGCGGGTGTCGTGGCGGATGAAGAAGTCGCGGTAGTCGTCGCGTCTGCGGCTGATGTTGTACATGAGCTCGACTCCGAGGCTGAGGTCGAGGCAGGCGTTGGGGTAGGTCTCCAGGAACTCCTCCGCTCGTTCGAGGTGGGGGGAGAGGAAGAGGAAGTGGCAGAGGACGATGGGGAGGTCGGGGTGGCACTCTAGGACGTTCTCTATCTCCGCGTAGAGCTCCTCCAAGGCGGGGTAGTCGCCGCGGTAGTAGCCCCAGCCCCGCTCCTTGGCCCATCCGGGGGTGGTCTCCTCGTGCCAGAAGCCCTCAACGTCACCGATGTGGCAGAGGACGGGGAACTGGTGTTCCTCACAGGTTTCCCAGAATCCCCGGTAGTAGGGGGAGTCCAGGGGGACGTGGACGTCGCGTGTGGCGGGCTTGCTGCCCATCTCGCCGATGCCGTCGTATCCCAGCTCCATGAGGTGGGGGATGTAGCTGCCCCAGTCGGGGTTGGGGAACTGGTCGGTGCGTCCCGTCCAGGGGGCGTATCCGCCGGCGTAGAAGAGGCTGGGGTGCCTGGCCTTGAGGTAGAGGGGGAAGTGGGAGCGGTAGTCGAAGGCGTACATGCCCTCCAGCCGCCCCTTTTCTATGATCTCTACTAGGGCCTCCGTCTGTCCGCGGATGCTCCCCTCGTCCAATGTTTTCCTCAGCATCCAGGTGTGGACGTGGCAGTCTATGACCCGTGAATCCGTCAACTCTGAGAGTCCCAAAATGGTCACTGTCTGGTTATCATGATTTCGGAGCGTAAATAGTTAGTCACGCAGTTGGCGTGCGAACTTATATCGAGTGTGAAACTATGTCGGGTGAGGGATAGGTAGTTTGAACGTCATCCTTCTGGTCATAGACACCCTCCGGGCCGATCACCTGGGCTGCTACGGGTACCACCGCGAGACCTCCCCCAACATCGACAGGCTCGCTGGGGAGGGCGTGGTCTTCGAGAGCGCCTACGCCAGCGACGTCCCCACCCAGCCCTCGTTCACCGCCATGTTCACGGGGCTCAGGGGCATCCACAACGGCATCGTCTCCCACAGCATCACCGAGAGCCTCTCCGAGGAGATCCCCGTCTTCCCGGAGATTCTGGCCCGGAACGGGGTCACCACGGCGGCGGTGAGCACCCTCTACACTATGAGGAGGTGGTTCGCCCGGGGCTTCAAGGAATACTTCAACCCCGCGGCGGGGGACCGCCGGAAGCTCCAGCAGGTGGACGCCGAGGAGGTAAACGCCGTCGCCCTCCCCTGGATAGAGCGCCACAGGGGCGAGGACTTCTTCCTCTTCCTCCACTACTGGGACCCCCACGGCCTCTACATGCCCCCGGACGAGTACAAGCGCCTCTTCTACGACGGCGACGAGTGCGACCCCGAGAACCACAGCCTCGACGCCCTCAAAGCCAGCCCCATCTGGTCGTTCACAAAGAAGCAGGTGGACGCCATAGGGCCGGACATCACGGACATCGAGTATGTCATCGCCCAGTACGACGGTGAGATTAGGTACGCGGACGATCAGGTTCAGCTGCTCTTGGATGCCCTGGACGACAATGGCATCGCCGACGAGACTGCAGTCATCCTGACCTCGGACCACGGCGAGAGCCTTGGGGAGCATGACTTCTACTTCGACCACTTCGAGGTCTACGACACCACCATCCACGTCCCTCTGGTCGTGAAGTACCCCCAGGGAGCCCCGAGCGGAGCTAGGGTGGGGGGCACAGTCCAGTCCACGACGACTTTAGCCCCCACGGTCCTCAATCTCTTCGGCCTCGACGTCCCGGTGGACATGAGGGGCGGGGACCTTGTGGGGATGGCCAACGGTGAGGAGGGCACCCCCGGGGAGGTCTACTCGAACCAGGGGCTTTGGACGGCGAAGAGGGCGGTCATCTCCGGGGGATGGAAGCTCATCAGGACCCTCCACAAGGCGTTCTGGGACACGCCGGAGACGGAGCTGTTCAACCTGGCGGAGGACCCCATGGAGACCCGGAACCTGGCCGAGGAGGAGCCGGAGACCGTCGACAGGCTGGAGCTCAGGATGGCGAGGTGGCTCAGGGAGGAGCTGGGGGGCGGGGCGGACCCATTGGAGCTGATGGTGAGCCGCGGCCTCCCGGTCTACGCTTGGGTGGACATCGTCTCCAGGCAGACGGGGCTCTACGAGTCCTACGAGGATTGGAGGACGCGTGTTGACAGGGGGGAGGTCCCGGAGAGCCGGAGCCGGGAGACGAGTGCGCCGCGCTGGTAGTCACCCTGTGACTGACTGCAGATGTGGCTGAAGGCTTGACTCTGTCGATGCCCGTGCCTAAGCGTAAGGCGCGCGCCTAGCCAATGCAGTCAAAATTCACTTATTGGGTTCAGAGCGGTCATTTCTCAATTCATGTCTATACCTTTGAAGGTGGAGAGGTGGTAGTTGCGTAAGAACCTGATATTGACGGATATGAAAGCCCCGCTCTGATCATGGAGCGTTGTTTACAAGGGGTGGAATCCCTTTTCGTTACGTTCACGTTTACTATATAGTTAAATATATCATGTTTTACTAGAATTCGGCTTCTGTTTTATGGGTGTCCTAAAAATCGTATCAATCATGCCATACCCCGTCGAGGCCCAGAGATCGTGGTGCTTGAAGTACGTTGACCCCTCTGAGGTGGAGTTCTCCGTCGGGTCGAACGACCTGTCAGAGGATGAGATGTGCGAGGCCGTCTCGGACGCCGACATGATCATCGCCGTGCCGATGACCCCGTTCATGAGCCGCAGGGTCCTTGAGGCAGCGAAGAAGCTCAAATTCGTCAAGTTCGGCTCGGTGGGCTACGACAGGATAGACCTAGAGGCGGCCGTGGATCTGGGTATCCCCGTGGCGAACAACGCCGGGATTAACGCCATCACTGTGGCGGAGCACGCCTTGATGATGATACTGGTGCTTCAGAAGAAGGCTTTCCTGTTCCACGAGGAGGTCATGGAGGGGAGCTGGCCTTCGTATACCCCCGGAGATATGTGGGAGCTCAGGGGTCGGAACCTCGGGATACTGGGGCTCGGCGCCATCGGAACCGAGCTGGCCAAGATAGCCCGGGGCTTCGGCGCGAAGATACTGTACAACAAGCGTAACCGGCTCTCAGGGGAGGCTGAGGCGGAGCTGGGGGTCGAGTACAGGAGCCTGGAAGACCTATTCAAGGAGTCGGACGTCCTCAGCGTGCACGTGCCCTTGACGGATGAGACGAGGCACATCGTAGGCAAGGACCAGGTGGCGATGATGAAGGACGGCGCAATAGTCGTTAACACCTCCAGGAGGGACGTGGTGGACGAGTCCGCCCTCTCCGAGGCGCTCCGGGACGGGAAGCTCTATGGTGTGGGGATCGA
Organism: Candidatus Bathyarchaeota archaeon; assembly: GCA_030608725.1. The sequence goes on along the minus strand of JAUWDP010000061.1, from coordinate 2,967 downwards.
CGTTCCTAAGACCTGCGAGGAGCAGGCCGAGGAGCTCAGCGAGATGTTCAAGGGCTGCAACGCCGTCACGACGAGCCATGTGGCCAGCGGCTCGGGGCAGCTCATGGGGCGGTTCATCGAGAGGCTCAGCGAGAGCGTCAGGCGGCTTGTGGCGGGGGAGCCCCCAAGGTTCCTCGTCACACCCTGAGCAGCGTTGTAGGCTGAGATACGCGTAACTGTTTATATCTCCCTGCGGGGATTATATGGTGGCGGAGGGGTGTCGATAGAGAAAATAGTCTCTTCTGAATCCGCGCTCCCCCCCGATCGGGAGTGCGCATAGCTCCCCATTTTTCTTAAAAAAAAGGTTTAGGGGCGGGTGTGCTCCTTGACGTCCCAAACCCGCTTGTGGGGATCCCTGACGCTGAACGACAGCCGCCCTATCCTCTCTATCTCCATCTCGCAGACGTCCCCGTCCTGTAGTGGTCCCAGCCCGTGGTGGTTGGTCCCGCAGGCCATGACGTCCCCCGGGTTCAGGGTGCAGATCTCGGAGAGGAACTTTATCTTCGCCGGCAGCTTGTGGCTCATGTCGTCTGTGTTGTAGTCCTGGCGGAGCTCCCCGTTCACCCAGAGCTTGATGGCCAGGTCGTAGGGGTCCGGTATCTCGTCCTTGGTGACCAGGCAGGGGCCCATGGGGCCGAAGCCGTCGAAGCTCTTCTGGGGCCAGAAGCCGCTGACGTCTGGGACCGCCCTGGCGGAGACGTCGCACATGGTGGTGTAGCCGAAGATGCCGTCCATGGTCTCCTCCTCCCCGGAGACGTCCTTCAGGGTCTTGCCGAAGACGATGGCCAGCTCGGCCTCGTGGTTGAAGATGCGGGCCAGGTGGTGGGGGAGGGTGACTGTGTCCCCGTCTCCGCAGATGGAGGTCCAGCCCTTCAGGAAGAAGTCGAGGGGGCGCTTCCGTCCCTCACCTTCACCGAAGCCGCCGACGCCGCAGAGGAAGAGCCCCGGCTTGGGCACTGGCTGGCGGAGGCGTACGTCTTTTACTGGGACTCCCTCCCTCTCCAGGGCCTTCTCCAGGGCTGGCTTTAGCCCCTCGTAGCCCTTTATGAAGCCCTCGAGGAGGAGCTGGGGGGTCTGGGCCTCGATGCCCTTGAGCTCTTCGGTTATGTCGATGACCCTGTCGCCCTTGAGGAGGCCGGGCTTGAAATCGTCGTAGAATACGAATTTCATCTATTATACCTCAGGGATGAATGTCTCTTCTCCATATATTACCTTGCATCCGCAGGGTCCTCGTGACCGGAGGGGTCTCGACCGTGAATGGGGTAGCTGGTTGCCCCTGGGGCGGGCTGTTTTTCAGTCGATTTTAGGCTTTCTCGTGTCCTGGACACGGGTCTAGGGGTGGTTCGCCGAGGTCTAGATGAGCCTCATCAGCCCGAGGCAGACCAGGAGGAACGTGGCCTGTATGAGGAAGACAAACCGGGACTCTTTGAGGTCTCGCGCGGATGCTCTCCTTTTCTGGGTCATGTTTCACTCGCTTACGCCGGCTCCTCTTATAAATGGAGGGGAAACGAGGTTATGAACCCAGGATACTGCCCCGGATCACTGTAGATGCGGGGTGTGGGGGGGCCTTCTGCGCCCTCAGGGGGGTGCGCGCGACCCTTTATATTGGGCGTTCTTTTCTTTCAGTTTGGGTGAGACTGTTTGGCGACTATTAGCTATGTGAGGATCTACGGGCCTCCGATCCTGAAGGCGATCAGGGAGCTTGAGAAGCTGGCGGTGGACATGCCCGAGATTTGCATCATGAACACGATACTGGCCAACGCCCCCGAGCTGAACTCCTATCTGACGGATCCCGGGGCAACCTCGGACTACTTCAGGACGATCCCCATCGACGTCAAGGTTGAGCGGTGCGGAAACATCATCAGCAAGTCGGGTGACCTGCTGGGGGAGTACGACTTCTTCTTCGAGTGGTTCACGGAGCCGACGCAGGACCAGTTAAACCATCTGATTGAGGTCATAGACGAGAAGCTGGCGCCGCTGGGGTGCAATTACACGCTGACGACTAAGAACTAGCCCCTTTTTACCCCTTTTTTTTGTTGTTCTGCCTCACGTAGGGACACGCGCGCAAGCCAGCCGCATCAACGTGGCGGGCTCGGTGCGCGCGCGCAATTCATCCCCTATTATCGTTCACTCTGAAGGAAAACAGGACAACCGCACCAAGCATTATCTGGATTTCAGGAAATGGTTTCAAAAAAATTACAGAAAAATAGAATGCAAACATAGCGATACTGGATAAATTTGGTTAACGCGCATGCGTAATATTTAATGATAAATTTATACATTAAAATGATACTAGAAGTATCTACTTAGTTGGCGCGCGCGCAGTTGGTAATTCAGTTACTGGTTTTAACGTTATCATTTCAATTATCTTTTCAGGTGTAAGATTACATCTATCCATGCAACGTAAAACCAACTCTCTAACATTGTCACTGATTTCATCGGTCATAGCAGACCTCAATTCAACTAACATTTGTTTAGTTCTCTCGAATAATTGTAAAACTTGTGAAGTGTGAAGATAATATATTTGTTCTCCGTGTGGGAGTGCACTCTCATCGATACTAGTTCTAGGGCTTACGAGTACACAGTATTTAGTCACAATATTTTTTATATTCACCTCAGTTGTTACCCAGTCTAAATGACCTGAAGTTTGTCTACAATTTTGCACAGAAATACCAGCATCAGGATGTTCGTCAGATTTACCTTCAAAAACGAATAATAATTCATTTTCAAGATGCCAGACGACATCAGGAGACGCATCTCCACCCGGTTTGTATGAATTGAATCCTAGTAATGTCCCGAGCTGCATAAGACCTATATCAAAAATATTGGCTTCGGTTTCTTTCAAATTTTTCTCAATATCTTCCAGTCTTTTTATGAAGCGTGGTCCGACAACACCCATATTTTTAATATTTTTTACAATACCTTCAA
>JAUWDP010000169.1 GCA_030608725.1 Candidatus Bathyarchaeota archaeon | reverse complement strand
GACCACACCCCCGCCGCGACGACCGTCGTCTCCGCCTCTATCTCCCCCTTGCTGGTCTCCGCCCCGGTTATCCTCGCTTCCTGCCAGACGAAGGGCTCCCCGGGGATGCCGAGCTCGGGCTCCCCCTTCAGGACGAGCCTCTTGACCTCGGTGCCGTACGACACCTCGCCTCCCAGCTTCAGGTACTCCTCCTCGTAGCTCCGGACCAGGGCGTCAGCGTCGAGGCTACCTGACTTGTGGCAGAAGAGCCCGGTCTCCACGGACTCGAGGCCCATCAGCTCTACCTCCTCGTCGTCTCCCAGGTCCGTGACGAGGTCTGGGATGGCATTGTGCAGCTCTTCCTTTCCCAGCTCACTCAGCTCCACACCGTGTTCCGCCATCCTGTTTATGGCTGGTTTAACGCGTCTGTGCTGTTCCTCGCTGAAGAGCCAGAGGTAGCCAAGGAAGTTCAGCTTTATGTCGTGGCCCATGTCCTCCTGCATGTGGGTGAACCAGTCGATAGTCGAGTCCGCCAGCAGGTGGTTTGTCTCCGATGTGAACGTGTTCCTGAAGGCTCCCTCGCTCTTCGCGCTGTTCCCCTGGCCTGGTCCGCCGTGCCTGTCCACGACCAGCACGGACTTCTCGGGGTTCCCCCTCTTCAGGTGGTATGCCGCGCTGAGGCCGAGGGCTCCAGCCCCGATGACGAGGATGTCACACTTCATTCCGATCTACCTATGGTTTATGAGCGATGTTTTAAGAGTTGTCCAGACGCCGGTTGGGTCGAGGCGGCCGTGCCTCCGCTTCTGAGCAGTGCCCCTCGGCGGAAGCCTCTAATACGTCCGGTCAAGGTGGGTGATCTGGTGAATCCATGCCTTTAGTGGAGATTAAGTGGTGGAGTGGCAGGGACGACGCGACGAAGGCGAAGGCCATAAAGCTTGTGACGGAGGCCGTCTGCGAGGCTTGTGGCTGTCAGCCCGACGCCGTCTCCGTCATCATACACGACGTGCCTAAGGCCAGCTGGGGTAAGGGCGGTAAGCCCTTCGCCTAGCCCCTTTTTTTCTTACGGTGTAGTGTCCGCGGGATGGCGTCTGTGCCAGTCTGTCCTCTCCTGGTATCCCTTTGCGATGGCGATGATGGCGTTCTCAGCGTAGGCTCTCCCCATGAACTGGATACCCGTGGGGAGCCCAGCCTCTGTGAATCCGCTGGGCACTGAGATAGACGGGAGCCCGGCCCCGTTGCCCACCGCCCCCATGATGTCCCTGGAGGTCCCCGGAGATGTGCGGCGGAACTCCTCGGCGATGGGCGAGGCTACCCTTCGGCTCGTGGGGGCCACGACGGCGTCGAATCCAGACATGACCTCGTCCACTGCCCTGGCCATCTTCGTCCTCAGGCGCATGGCCCTGATGTAGTCCTTCGCCAGGACCACCATCCGCGGGTAGGCTCCGTAGTGGTCCTCGGGGGCGGTCAGCTCGGACGTCTTTCCGCTCTCTATGAACTCCTCGTGGGCGCTCGCGGCCTCGGCGCTCAGGATTATCCGTGTTATGGCCTCGTATGGGAGGTCGGGGAACTCCACCTCCTCTATCGTGGCGAATTTTCCGAGGGTCTCCAGGGCGCCCTGGAAGTTGGCGCCCACCTCCTCGTTGATGCCGTCAGTCCCGTCCTTAAGGATAGCGAGTTTGAAGCTCTCCTTGGTGGTCTCATATCTGTAGTCCCTGGGGCTGGTGGATGGGTCCACTGGGTCGTTGCCCGCGATGGCCTCGAGGACCAGCCCGCAGTCATCGGCCGTCAGGCACAGGGGTCCCAGCTTGTCCAGGGTGTAGCTGAGGGCCATGGCCCCCGCTCGGCTCACCCGTCCATACGTCGGGCGCAGCCCTGCGACTCCGCAGTTGTTCGCCGGGGAGAGTATGGAGCCCCACGTCTCGGAGCCGATGGCGAAGGGGACCAGCCCTGCCGACACCGCCGCCCCGGAGCCGCTTGAGGATCCCCCAGTCCAGGTCTCAGGGTCCCAGGGGTTCCTTGGCGGCCCCGTGAAAGTGGCGTGGGGCTGGCGGTATCCCATGCCGCCTGCGAACTCGATCATCGCCAGCTTCGCCGCGAGGACGGCCCCAGCCTCCCGGAGCTTCCTGATGACTGTGGCGTCTTTCTCGAATGTCTGGTCGCGGAGGGGGGCTGCTCCCCAGGATGTGGGGATCCCCCCTGAGGTCGCGAGGAGGTCCTTGGCGCCGTAGGGTACGCCGTGGAGGGGCCCCCTGTAGGTCCCCGATCTGATCTCGTCCTCTGCCTTCTCGGCCTCTGAGATGGCTCGTTCCCGGGTCACTGTGACCACGGCGTTGTACCTGGGGCCGATGTTCTCGAGCCTCTCCAGGGATGTCTCGGTGAGCTCCACGGGGGAGATCTTCTTCCTCCGTATCCCGTTGCTGAGCTCCCTGATGGTCTTGTAGACGTGGGCTCCCACTGTCTACTCCTCCCCCCTGTATGGTTTGAATACGAAGAATGGCTCGTCCCCGTTCTCGAGCCTGACCTCCCTGAGCTTCTCCGCTGCTTCCACTATCTTCTCGACGCCTTTCTTTACCTCTGCCAGCTCGTCGTCGGAGAGGCGTTCGCCGTACCTCTCCTTGATGATGTTGAATAGGTGCTCGGACTCGCTGTACTCGTTGGACATCTCGTACTGAAGTTGGGCTCTTAGGTTATATGAGGTTTATAATGCTAATCGCCACGTTCTGACCATCGATAATCGTTTAGGGGTTGTGATTGTCTTGTCTGTGTCTCTCGGTGACCCCCCTCCCCCCTTTTTCAAAGGGTGTTTTTCGGCTCCTTTTCCTGAGAGGAGTCTTATTTTCTCTTAACTGGGTTATTTTTTCGTAGGAAAAAGTATTTTTATGTATTTTTCTATATCGCTCGGATCTGAAGACTTCTCGTCTTTCTCTACTCTTTGGATAGAAGAATAAGTGGGGTCACCAGAAGGCCAGGGGGATCTTGACCTTGATGGCTTTGCTTGGGCACTCGGTCTGACATATGAAGCATAGCTGGCACTCGTCGGGGTACTTGGCGTATGGCCTGTTCTCTTCCTCGTCCCAGGCGATGATGTCCAGGGGGCAGAGCTCGTAGCAGCGCCTGCAGCTTGCGCACTTCTCGTAGTCGAACGTGGCTGTCATGGTTTGACCTCCTTCACGGCCTCGTATTCCTCCAGAGTGGGAGGCCTCTGCTCCACCGTCTTCCGTTTGAACAGCTTCATCTCCCCGTCCTCGTTCTTGACCACGACCCTCTGCCGGTGCCACGTGGGGTGCTGTGTGGGGTGGTCGAGCCTGTGGAGGAAGTGGCGTCCGTAGGGCACCGACTCGGTGCGGAACAGCGAAGCCTCCATGTGTATCTCAGCGACGTTCATGATGTTCCTGACCTCGGCCGCCCTCATCAGCTCGTGGGGGTTACCCGCCTTCACCTTGGGCCACCACTTCTCTCGGACCTCGCGGAGCAGCTTCAGCCCGTGCTCAAGCATCCCGCCGGTCTTGGATATGTAGGCGAACTTGGTCATGATGCTCCGGACCTTCTCCTCAAGCTCCTGTGGCGGGATCCCCTCCCCCCTCTTCATGGGGGCTAGGGCTATCTCCTCGATCTCCTTCAGCTGGCCTTCATCTATGGGCGTCCAGTCCCCCTGCAGCCCGGCGTACTTGGCCGCAGCTATCCCGGCCCGCCTGGCGAAGACGTAGGCACCCGAGAGGCTGTCCTGCCAGATCTCGTCGCCCGCCGCGTAGAGCCCCGGGAGGGTGGCCCCACCATAGTAGTTGAATACGGGTCCTCCCAGGAATCCGATGGGCTGGCTCTCGAACTCGGCGGGGGCCTCCCTCCTGTCGATCCCCCGCTGCCTGTAGTACTCCGTGAGGAGGACATCTGGGTAGTTCTTCTCGTCCCCTGTGTAGGCCAGCAGCTGCTCC
>JAUWDP010000081.1 GCA_030608725.1 Candidatus Bathyarchaeota archaeon | reverse complement strand
GGAAGCTGCGCTATCCTCCGGAATAGCCTCCTGCGGTTTCGCGACGGGAACCCTTGGAATCGTTCCCACACCCGTTGTGGCCCTGCTCACAAGGGAGATGGGGGCTGAAGCAGGAGTTGCCATAACCGCATCACACAATCCACCAGAATACAACGGCCTCAAGATCTTCGACACAACAGGCATGGCCTACACGGGGGAGCAGCAAGCTGCTCTAGAGGAGATAATTGAGAAGGCGGAGTTCAAGACCTCCTCCTGGAGCAGGGTCGGGAGAGTCGAGGAGATAGACGGCGGACGCTTCTACGTCGACACCCTAGCAAACGCCATCGGCTTCACAGGGGAGTGGAGCGTCGTCTGCGACCTGTTCAACGGCGCCACGTGCACCGTAGCCCCCGAGGTGTTCAATGAACTCGGATGCACCACCACTATGTTAAACGCCCAGCCCGACGGCAGCTTTCCAGCCGGCAACCCGGAGCCAAACACAGAGTCTCTCGCCAGACTGGGGAGGATGATAAGAGAGACGAAGGCAAGCATCGGCTTCGGCTTCGACGGGGACGGAGACAGGATGATGTCTGTGGACGAGAAGGGAGATGTACCGAGCCCCGACAGGGTGCTGGCCGCATACGCGAAGCATGTCGTCGAGGAGAGGGACGGAGGCATCGTCGTCACCCATGTCGGAGCCTCAATGTGCATCGATGAGGCCGTGGAGAGCGCCGGGGGCTCCGTAATCAGGACGAAGGTCGGGGACGTCCACATAACGGAGGCCATGATAGCAAACGAGGCCGTATTCGGCGGAGAGCCGGTAGGAGCATGGGTGCATCCAGAAGTCCACCTCTGCCCCGACGGGATCCTGTCAGCCCTCAAACTCATGTTGGCACTCGAGGAAGAAGGAAAGACGCTGTCCGAAATGGTGGCGGATATACTGGACTACCCCACTTTGAGAGCTAAGGTCGAGTGCCCGAACAAGGTCAAAGAAAAGGTTATGGACGGCATCTCGTCCAATTACGGTGAAGGCTTCAGTGACGTGAGAAACGTGACAGCGGTGGATGGAGTCCGCATCGAGCTTGAAGACGGATGGGCGCTGATCCGACCCTCAGGGACGGAGCCAGTCATCAGGATTACAGTCGAAGCCCGAGAAGACAAGAGAGCTATAGAGTTATTGGAAGCTAGCCGAAGTTTAGTGAGGAGTGTAATGGGGGAATAGTATGAAGGCAGTCGTGTTAGCAGCAGGGAAGGGCAAGAGGCTTAGCCCTCTGACCGAGAACAGGCCGAAGCACCTCCTACCTGTAGGAGGGAGGCCTCTTCTGGAGTGGTCCCTCAGAGGGATATCCGATGCAGGTATCACCGATGTCCTCATCGTGACACATTACATGGAGGAGAAGATCAAGGGTCAATTTGGAGACGGCAGGGGGCTAGGGTTGAACCTTAGTTACATCAAGCAGGAGAAGATGCTTGGGACAGCGGATGCCTTCCGAATCGCCGAGGAGTTCGTGAACGGAGAGGAGTTCATAGGCTTCTACGGCGACCTCTACGTCAACCCCGAGATATTCAAGTATCTAATCGACTCCCACAGCGAGAGCCAGACCACCCTCTGCGTGGTGCCTGTAGAGAACCCTTCCCAGACAGGCATCGTAGAGCTCGACGGCGACCGCGTCGTCAACATCATCGAAAAACCCCAACCAGGCACGGAGCCGAGCAAGCTGGGGAACGCAGGAGTCTATGTCTTCAGTTCAGAGATATTCAAGTTCATTGCGGAGACAGGGTTCTCCCAGCGGAATGAATACGAGATAACTGATTCACTGAAGGCACTTATAGAATCGGGCAGCGCCGTGAACGCAGTACCCATATTCGAGGAGGACTGGCTGGACGTCGGCCTCCCTTGGAACCTCCTAGAGGCGAACAAGAGGGCTCTGGGGCTACAAGAGACGGAGGTTGAAGGTGAGATAGAGGATGGGGCATACATCCACGGCTCCGTCCGAGTAGCCAAGGGGGCTAGAGTTAGGTCTGGCGCGTACATAGAGGGACCTGTGTATATTGGCCCTAGGAGCGATATCGGACCGAACTGTTATCTTCGCCCCTATACCTGTCTCGGTTCCGATGTGAGGATAGGGAACGCCTGCGAGGTAAAGAACAGCGTAATCATGAACGGAACACATGTAGCACACCTCTCCTATATCGGGGACAGCATATTAGGCGAGAACTGTAATTTTGGAGCAGGTACTATGACAGCGAACATCAGATTCGACAAGAAGAACATCAATGTCAATATCAAAGACGATCGGATCGACTCTGGACAGCGAAAACTTGGCGCTATAATCGGTGACGACGTCCAGACAGGGATAAACGTCAACTTGATGCCAGGCGTCAAGGTAGGATCTGGTGCCTGGATCGCCCCCGGATTGACGATATACAGGGACGTGCCATCCGGGGCGTTCATCAGGTCCACGAACACCTGAAGACTACATGGGATGGATCAGGTTTATCTTACACCCAGCTTTCCCTCATACAGGAAACCCCATGGAAAAGGACCGATTCAAGAAGCTCTTCCCCCACCTCGCAGAGGAGCTGGACGGCAACGCATCCAAGGTGGTCGTCGAGGTTGAAGGGAAGTCAACGAGGAAGTGGGTAGGCTTCACCCCAGACATCGTGGACTACCTCCGTAGGTGCGAAACCGACGAGCAGGGCGAGGAGATAATTGAATACCTTAAGAAGAAGGTAGATATCAACCAGGATCGAGCACTCGAGCTGATGGAGCAACTTAGGGAAAAGGGGATCAGGAGCTTCGGCAGCAGGAAGGGGGAAGGCTACTACCATAGAGACCGGTAACCAATGGGACAAGAAGTTAAAACTTAGGCCACACAATCATTCTGTGGTGCCCTCTTGGCGCGAATGGTAGGAATAGTAGGGAAAGCGAACGTAGGTAAGAGTACTTTCTTCGCAGCGGCCACGATGAAAGCTGTGGATATAGCAGGGTTCCCCTTCACCACGATCGAGGCAAACCGAGGGGTGGCCTATGTCCGTTCACCATGTGTATGCAGGGAGCTAGGTGTCAAGGACGATCCCGTGAACTCCGCTTGCGTTGATGGAGTCCGCCTGATACCGGTTGACATCATTGACTGCCCTGGACTCATCAAAGGCGCACATATGGGCAAAGGCCTGGGAAATCAGTTCCTTGATGAGGTGAGGCGAGCTGACGCACTTATTGTTGTGGCTGACGCAGCAGGGGCTACCGATGACAACGGGCAGCCCGTCCCTCCGGGAAGCCACGATCCTTTAGAGGACGTTAAAATGCTGGAGGAGGAGTTCGACGCCTGGCTTCTGGGTCTGGTAAAAAAGGACTGGGAAAAGACAACAAGGACGGCCCAGACGGCAAGGGAGGGGATAGAACTTCACCTCGAAGCGAAGCTCTCGGGCCTAGGGATAAACCGGTACCAAATATCTGAGAGCGTGCAACGATTAAGGCTTGACAGTCACAAGGCTTCTCAATGGAGCGACGAGGAGCTCTCCAAGTTCGTAACCGAGCTTAGGAAGGTCTCTAAACCCCTTATTGTTGCCGCGAACAAAGCCGATAAAGGGCCTGCGGAAGAGAACATGAGAAGACTGAGGGGAGCAGGATACCGTGTTATCCCGACAATGGCTGAGGCAGAGCTAGCATTGAGGAGAGCGGCAAACGCAGGAATGATAAAATACACGCCTGGGGACAGTGGCTTCGAAACAGTCGAATCAGCGGAGCTCTCAAGCACGCAGACTAGAGCCCTTGAGACCATTAGGGAGGTTGTCTTCGACAAGTGGGGCTCCACAGGGTTGCAGGAAGCGCTTAACGCGGCTTTCTTCCAGCTCCTCGAAACCATAGTCGTCTACCCCGTTGAGGACGCCGAGAAGCTCACTGACCACCAGGGGAGGGTCCTACCAGACTGCCACCTCGTCCCCCAGGGTACAACGGCGAAACAGTTCGCCAGTCTCATCCACACGGAGCTGGGGGAGACGTTTATACACGCTGTGGACGCAAAAACGAAGATGCGCCTGGGTGAAGGGTATATCCTGAAGGACAAAGATGTCATTCAGATCGTCGCTGCCAAAGCAAGAAGATAACTGGAGACGAATGATACGAATATCCTAATCGGGTACTCATCCAGGCGGGCGAAGTAGAGATTTAACGAGTGTAACTGGGATACGGAAAAAGATGCCAATGGGGACCTATCAGAGGTCGTCGTAATAGTCGGTTACCTTGTCGTAGATGTAGTACTCCGCGAGGTACCTCATGTATTTGTATATGTACCAGTGGTGGGACCACTCTCTGAGCCGCCGTGGTGATGTCCAGAGGATTGACCTCGGCGTGACGACGTACTTGCCCGTGTACCTAAGCCTAAGGGATAGGTCGAGGTCTTCACAGGCGTAGAGGTCTGTTCTGAACCCTCCGACCTGCATGAAAGCATCCTTCCTGTAGGAGTGGCATGAGAAGTAGCTTATCTCGTGGAACCCTATCATGTTGCCTAGCCTTGCGAGGACGTTGTTGCACTCGTAGAGCGCTGTCTCAAGGCGGTTCGACTCCGATGGGAGGACTTTCAGAGCCACACCGACTACCTCGGGGTTCTTGTAGTCCTCGGCGAGTACTTCGAGACAGTTTGGGTCTATGCTCATATCGGCGTCTAGGAAGACGAGGACGCTCCCCTCGGAGTACTTCGCCCCGAGGTTCTTTGCGGTGCTCACGTCGTGGGGGCGAGTCTTCTCCACGGAGAGGACCTTGAAGCCGTTTGTCTCCGCTATCTCGACTGTGTTGTCGGTGCTCCCTCCGTCTGCGACGATGACCTCATAGTGGGGCCAGGTCTGCTCGGCTAATGACTTGATGCAGTAGCCGATGTTCTCCTCCTCGTTAAGGGTTGGGATGATGATGGAGAAGAGGGGCTCTCTCAATGGAAGGCCTCCAGAGCTACATCACGAAATTCTCTCAAATCCACTATCCCTACCTCAACCAAGTTTTTTTTCTAAACGGAATATCGGGTTATATCTATTTTCACCCTTGAAGTCTAAATATCCCTATTTATGATTTACCATTATTAATGAAGGTTCGCAGCTATTTAGAACTGATATTTACCTAGGATTTGGATTTACCGGCTATCCATCCTACGTCCTTGTCGGTCTTGATGGAGGGGCTGTTTGGGTCAACCAGTATGACTTCGTGCCACTTGGAGGTGCCGTCCTCCCAGACCCAGTAGGAGCTGAGGACCTCCAGATTGGGATACTTTCGGGCGACCCTCTCCTCGGCGATGAGTTTAATGCTCTTGGCTGGCGTGTATTTGGAGACGCCCATCCTCTTCTGGCGCCTACCCATCTTCGGTCGGGGCTTCCTCCTTCCCCCGCGCCTCACACGCACCCTGACGACGACGAAGCCTTTCTTAGCTTTATAGCCTAGTCGACGGGCTCTGTCTAGTCGTGTAGGCTTGTCTATCCTGACCACGACGGGCTGGCGCCTCCAGATTATCGCGCGCTCCCTCATCAGGTCCCTGAGGTAGCCGCCTCCAGGGGCTCTCCACGCTTGCTGTAGATGACGGTACATTGATCTTTCCTCTTGTTCTGAGACTACCGAACTACAAAAGTCTACGATAATATAAACATTGAGGACCCCACCCGAGGAAAACGGGTTGGGTAGCCCCTCTAGACGCCTATAAGGGCGTAGGCTATGATGAGGGGTGCGAAGAGGGAGGCTATCTGGGATATCACGGTCACCAGTGTGTTCAGTGATGGTCCCGCGGTGTCCTTGAATGGGTCCCCGACGGTGTCTCCGATGACCGCAGCCTTATGGGCGTCGGAGCCCTTGCCTCCGAAGTGGCCGGACTCGACGTATTTTTTAGCGTTGTCCCAT
>JAUWDP010000165.1 GCA_030608725.1 Candidatus Bathyarchaeota archaeon | reverse complement strand
TAAAGGATTGTCGCGCGCGAAAGTCAATGAAGCTTGGCTGTCCCTGCGTTACTTCAGGTTGGTCTTCTCCAGCTGCTTCATCATCAGGAAGACTATGATGGCGATGACGACGAAATCCAACATGGTTCCGGCGAAGTGTCCAACCTTGAACACGATGAGGCCCAGCCCCCAGACGGCCTCTCTCCAGCCGCCCTCGGGGATGAAGAAGGTTATCAGGGGCATGAAGACGTCGGCCACGAGGGCGGAGACGAGATCCTTCACGGCTCCCCCCATTATGAACGCGATGGCGAGGCCCACGACGCCGTACTTGTTGAGGAACTGGATGAACTCGTCCAAGAAGCCCTTGGGAGGTGCCGGCGGAGGCGTCGGAGGTGCGGGCTCCTCCACTAGGCTCTCCCTGATCTTCCTGAGCTCCTGCAGGATCTGCAGGTCGACACTGTCAGTTGACATATTATCAACATGAGAACTTGTGAATTGAAATAAAAGAACTATCTGGTCTACACGGCGCCCTCACTCGAGGTGGCAGCGGAGCATCTCCTTCCCGAAGACGTCTCGACCGCTGCAGGCCCCGCAGGAGGTACAGGTGACCTCCGCTTGACCTTTCTCCAGCTTCCTGACGATGTCGGGCTCCCTGACATAGGGCCTGCTCATGGAGATCAGATCCGCCAGGCCCTTATCCACGATGGCCTGCATGCAGCCCAGGCTCCTGATGCCGTTGACGAGGGCCATCGTCGTGGTCTTCGTAGCCTCCCTGATCTTCACGGCGTGCCCGGCGAAGATGGCCTCCTCGACCTCGGGGTCGTCGGACCTCGCCCTCTCGTAGAGATCGTCCTTCCTGCCGAAGCCCCCGCCGCTTATCTCCACCGCGTCGAGCCCCCTTTTGCAGATGGCTTGGGCGACCTCGGCGCTCTCCTCCACGGTGAAGCCGCCGGGGGAGAAGTCGTCGCTGTTCATCTTCAGGAGTACGGGGACGTCTTTCCCTATCCTGGAGCGTATCTCGTCATAGACCTCCACCAGGAGGCGCATCCTGTTCTCTAGGCTTCCCCCGTAGTCGTCCTCCCTCTTGTTCGCTGCCTTCGAGAGGAACTGGGAGATGAGGTAGCCGTGGGCGCCGTGGATCTGGACCCCGTCGAAGCCCGCCTCCAGGGACCTCTCAGCCGCGTCGCCGAAGGCCTCGACGACCTCGTGGAGCTCCTCCACGGAGAGGGCCCTCGCGTTCCAGCTCTCCCCCCTGTAGTATGAGGGCCCGGCCTTCTCGGATATGCTGTTGTACCCCCCGTGGTTGAGCTGTGTGACGATCTTTCCCCCGTGCTCGTGGACGGCGTCCGTGAGCTCCTTGAGCCTGGGTACATGGTAGTCGTGGCTGATCCCCGCCATGCCCTCATGGGCTTTTCCCGAGTCCATGACGTAAAGGTGGCCCTTGACTATGAGGCCGACGCCCCCCTCCGCCAGCCTCATGTAGAGCCCGATGTTCTCGTCCCTAACGAAACCCCTCTCGTCGGACCAGTAGGAGGTGGTCGCGGACCTCATGAAGCGGTTCCTTATCTCCAGGGGGCCAAAACTATAGGGCTTGAAGAGTACAGACATGGCACTGGTAAGAGTAGTAGATCCATCATTTTAGACGTTGCGGAAGGTTAGTTTTTTGAACCTGTCGGGCAATGTATCTAGATCCCATTGGCCAAGAACAGGATCGTCATAATCGGGGGCGTTGCCACGGGTCCCAAGGTCGCGGCGCGATGCCGGAGGCTCGATCAGGAAGCCGAGATCACCATGGTGGAGAGGGGGGACCTCCTCAGCTACGCAGGGTGCGGTATGCCCTTCTACATCGAGGGCATTGTCGAGTTCGAGACCCTCCTGAAGACCTCAGTGGGGGTCACCCGGGACGCCGACTACTTCGAGAACGGCATGGGAATCCGGGTCATGGATAGAACCGAGGCCGTCAGGATCAACAGGGACTCCAAGACGATCACCGTCAAGGACCTTGAGACCGGGGAGACCGCCGATGTGCTCTACGACAAGCTTGTGTTGGCGACTGGGGCAGGTCCCTTCGTGCCAAGGATGGAGGGCGTCGACTTGGAGGGGGTGCACAGGCTCTACAACCCCCATCAGGCGAAGGCCATCCGTGATGCCCTGGACATGGGGGCCAAGAAGGTCGCTATCGTGGGGGGTGGGCTCATCGGGATGGAGATCTGCGGTGCCTTCTTGGAGAGGGGCTGCGATGTCACCATCCTGGAGATGATGCCCCGCCTTGTGCCCGCCCTCATGGACGAGGAGATGGCCCTCCTACTGGAGAGCTACCTAAAGAAGAACGGCGTCCAGGTCGTGACCGGGAGCCCCGTCAGCAGGATAGTGGACGATGGCTCAGGCAAGGTCACGGGCGTCGAGACCGCTGACGGGAGGAAGTTCGAGGCCGAGGTGGTGATAGTGGCGATAGGGGTTCGCCCGAACACGGAGCTCGCCGTGGAGGCCGGCTTGGAGATCGGGCCGACGAGGGCCATAGCAGTGAACGAGCACCTTCAGACAAGCGACCCTGACATCTACGCTGGGGGGGACTGCGTAGAGTGCACCCACTTGGTGACGGGCGAGAAGGTCTACGCGCCCATGGGGAGCACCGCTAACAAGCACGGCAGGATCATCGCCAACAACATCAACGGGATGGAGACCGACTTCCCCGGGGTGACCGCCTCGGCCGTCTTCAAGATACTGGACTACAACTGCGGCTGCACCGGAATCACCGAGCGAAGGGCCAAGGAGCTGGGATACGAAGTGGAGACCTCGCTGTGCCCCCAGAGGGACTACAGCTTCTTCATGCCCGGGGCCAGCATGTTCGTCGCTAAGCTGGTGGCGGAGAAGGCGTCCGGGAAGATCCTAGGCTGCCAGGTAATGGGCACGGGAGACGGGGTGAAGCGCATCGACGTCGTCGCCACGGCGCTGAAGTACGGCGGCAGCGTGAAGGACCTCGCCGACCTGGACCTTGCCTACGCCCCACCATTCAACCAGGCCATCGACGCGATAGCCCACGCCGCCAACGTCGTCAGGAACAAGATGGACGGTCTGGCCCACGGCGTCTCGCCCGTGGAAATGAAGGGGAGGCTGGAGAGCGACGACGACTTCCTGTTCGTGGATTGCAGGGGGAGGGCCGCCTTCGAGGCGGAGACCATCACCGACCGGCGCACCGTCAACATCTCCATGGAAGAGCTACTGGAAAGGCTGGACGGGGAGCCCAGGGACAGGGAGATCATCCTCTTCTGCAACACGAGCATAGCAGCCTACAGGGCAGAGAGGATCCTGAAGGCCCGGGGATTCAAGGACGTCAAGTTCCTGGACGGCAGCCTCAGGGCCTGGCCCTACCCCCTGAAGGCCCCCTTCTAGACTACTCTCTCACTTATTCTATCGGCGATGTCCAGCAGCGCTTCACCGCTCGGACGCCCTTTTGAGCGCACCAAGCCCTGCATTATCCCGCCTCTGTCCCCCTTTGTTCTCGGGATGATGTGGATGTGGACGTGGGGGACCTCCTGCCCCGACTCCGGGCCATTGTTTATCCCGATGGTGCTTGAGGGGACCTCCAAGGCGTCCTGTATACCACCCACCAGCCTGTGGAGGGTCCTAAAGAGGGCCTCAGCGTCCTCCTTGGACAGATCCTCTACACGGGTGACGTGCGCCTTGGGGATGATGAGTGTATGGCCTGGGGCGGAGGGGTTGATGTCAAGGAAGGCGAGGGTCCTCTCGTCCTCGTAGATCTTGTAGGATGGGATCTCGCCCCTGATAATCCTGCAGAAGATGCAGCTCTCCGACATTTCGCCCGTGTCTCTAGGGGTCAACTGTCCTTATAGCCGTGAGGGCCCCGTTGGGGCAGAGCTCGATGCAGCAGAAGCACTGGATGCAGAGCTCGTCATTGACCTCAGCGGTTCCATCCACGGTGATGGCCTTCGCCGGGCAGACAGTAGAACAGATACCGCAGCCGGTGCACTTCTCACCGTCGCACTCTATG
>JAUWDP010000368.1 GCA_030608725.1 Candidatus Bathyarchaeota archaeon | reverse complement strand
ACTGGATTATCTAATAATACAGAACGGGACAATCACCGTCTTCGGCCTCGACCACCATCGGGATGCCCTGGCTATCAGGGAAAGAATCGGCTACTTGCCCGGAGACCTGGCGCTGTACGAGAACTTCACTGGAAACGAACTCATCGAGTATTTCAATCACTTTCGCCCGGTTGACCGCGTCTTCCTCGAAGAAATGAAGTCCGTCTTCAGGGTCGACCTGACGCTGAAGGTCAAATCCCTCTCCACGGGGAACCGTCAGCAGGTGGGCCTTATCTTGGCCCTGGCTCCGAAGCCGGACTTTCTGATCCTGGACGAACCGACTGCCGGTTTGGATCCTTTGATGGCGGCGAACGTCCACAGGATTTTGAAGGAGCTGAAGGCGGAGGGAAAAACAATATTCCTGAGCTCCCACGATCTTGCGGAGGTCCAATCTGTCTGCGACCGCATAGGCATCATCAAGGAGGGCCGTATGATCCTCGTCGAGGAGGTGGAGAACCTGGTCTCAAAGTTCCTACAGAATGTCCGAGTGAGCTTCACATCGGAAGTCCCCGACCTCAAGATGCTGGAGGCTATCGACTCGGTGATCTCTGCGGAGGCGGAGGACGAGGACACCCTGCTCCTCAAGGTCAAGGAGGACATCAACGAGCTCCTCAGGGTCCTCACGAATTACGAGCTCGATCGCCTCAGCATTGAGGACGCGACCCTGGAGGAGATCTTCCTCCAGTACTACCAGTAGGTGACCGTGATGAGAGTATACTTGAAGAATCTGCAGAAGGGCTGGAAGGGCGGCGTAATCACACCTTTCTTCGTCTCACTGATCGTCCCCCTCATGGCGGGCATCTGGCCCAGCTTCAAGGAGCAGGCAGCGGCCTTCTCCGCTATCCTCCAGAACCCCATATACCAAGCCCTCCTGGGCCAGATGGGGCTCATGGACATCACCACATGGCAGGGGATCTTCTACATGTACGTGGGGATCTGCATGGAGTGGGCCATAGTCTTCATCGCGATACTGATCCCCGCGAGGATCGTGGCCGGCGAGGTGGACAAGAACACCCTGGACGTGACCCTGAGCTATCCCATCCCCCGGTGGAGATACCTCCTGGAGAAGTTCATGGTCTATCTCACATACAATCTCCTCTACCCCGTCTTCGTATACGTCTTTGCGGTGGTGAGCACCAACAGCCTCGGGGAGACCCTGGACATGACGGTCCTGGGCCACGCCATGATGGGATTCTGGCTCTGGCTCTTCGCCCTTGGCGCACTGTCCCTTCTCTGCGGGACCCTGTTCCTAGACTCGAACCGGGCCCTCAGCGCCTCGGGCGCCCTGATAGTGACCCAGTACGTGATGACCCGGCTGGGAAGCCTCGGAGACCTGAGCTTCCTAAAGGACCTCACCCTCTTCAACTACCTGAGCACCGGGAGCATCCTCCAGAACGGGGGGATGCTCATAAACGAACTCGCTGTGGTGGTGGGCGTCGGGGTCGCGGCCCTCGCGGCAGCCCTCTACGTCTTCCAGAAGAGGGAGCTGGCGTTCTAGGTCAACGTACACTCATTGTTCTATACTTTTTCGGTGCGTAAAGATTAA
>JAUWDP010000294.1 GCA_030608725.1 Candidatus Bathyarchaeota archaeon | reverse complement strand
CCGACGTCAACCCCAGACAGTATTTTCACCGCCTCCTCCTGAGGCACGTGGCCCAGCTGGTAGCTGGTGACGGGTATGCCGCTGACTCTCTGCAGCTCGTCGTCCCACCAGAAGGTGGCGTCGAGCATGAAGAGGTTGGCTCCCTTCACCCGCGTCAGGACCTCGTCTGAGAGCCGCCCGATATCGGGGGTGTAGACGAACCTCGCCCCGTCGGCTTCGATCTCGTAGCCGTAGGTGCTGCTGGGGAAGTGTGATCCGTCGTCGAGCCTGTCGGTGTGCTCGATCTGGAACCCCGAGACCTTCAGGCCGGTTAGCGGCTCCACAGTAGTCTCCTCCTCGAGCTCGATGGGCTTAACATAGTTCCTGGCCAGCCTCCCTATGTCTCCGAAGAAGCTGCTTCTTCCCTGGGACCCGAACATGAACCTGATGAGGTCCGGAGGAGCATAGACGGGGATGGAGAAGCTCTTTCCCGTCGAGAACTCTGCGACGCCAACGGTGTGATCCCCGTGCCCGTGGGTCAGGAAGATGGCCTCAATCCTGCACTGGCGTCCGCGCTCGGCCTCCTCAGGCCTGGGGGTGAGTCCGGTCCTCTCGAGCTGGAACTTGAGGTCCGGGGTGGCGTCGAAGAGAACCTGCTGCCCACCATCAACCGAAACAGCGACCGATGAGCGCGTCCTACGTAGCCCCGGGGTCGTACGCGCCCGGGTGCAGTTGTCACAGCAACAGTCCCACTGGGGGACGCCCCCATTAGAGCCTGAGCCGAGAACCGTGACGATCATACAGGTTTCAGGTCTTGGCGGGTTCATAAAAGTTGAGTGGGCGGGGCAGGCTACCCTTTTACGGGGATGCGGGTTATATGGGCTCGATGGCGGAGGTCTACAAACCAGCCGAGGACACCCTCCTACTGCTGAGGCATGCCAAGAGATTGGTTGAAGGAGATGTCCTCGAAATGGGCACGGGGAGCGGATACATCGCTATCGAGCTCTCCCGCATGCCCCGGGTGAGGCGGGTTGTGGGGGCGGACATCGATCCCGAGGCCGTCGGGATGGCCCGAAATAACGCCCTCGAGGCGGGGGTCTCGGACGAGGTCAGTTTCTTGGAGAGCGACCTTTTCCAGAATCTCGGGGATTCCCGGTTCAACTGGATTCTGTTCAACCCGCCTTATCTGCCCAGCGAGGGCGCCATCGACGAGCTCTCCTGGGCCGGGGGTGGAACAGGGGGGGAGCTGCTCATGAGGTTTCTAAGCGAGGCTCCACCCTACCTCTCACCCGGGGGGTGCATCCTTGCTGTTGTCTCCTCCCATACGAGTTTCGACTTCGAGAAAGCTGAACGGCAGTATAAAATAGAAGTCCTGGAAGAGGTCTCCCTTTTCTTCGAGACCTTGTCGTGCGTGCTGTTTGTCCCGTCAGCCCTTTCGGAGGCCGAGGTATAATCCCCCGACGAACGCCGCGCCGAATGGGGCGTGGACGATAAAGTTGGTCAACCAGGTCTGGGCTCCAGCGGTTTGGCCCAACAGTTCATTGGCGAAGACCTGGAGCGCTCCGTAGTCGATGGTTATGATGTTCTCGTAAGCAAGATACTGCAGACTGAGGAAGAATAACCCTACGATGACGGCGATGAGCTTCGCAGCTTTCTTGACCGCGAATCCTACAAGGAAACCGCCCACCCCACCTATGCCGAGCTCCCCTATTAAGGGAGTCCAGAGATCGGATAGCGAAATCATCTTGAAAATATTCTATTACAGCCTACTATTTAATGGATTAGGATGATCGAACGGGAGCCATATTTGTTGAACACTTATTCAGTACACGATCAGGCTTCAGCGCTCCTCGTCCAGCGGATTGTTATTGTGTGCTAGGTATCTGACGATGGAGTTCAGTTAGTCCTCGCGCGCTAGGTTGTTTAGAAATTCATTTGATGATAATAGATAGACTGGTTTATAGCTGATTTCTGTGTTAACTTGATTGATAAATAGATATAATGAGAAGACTAGAGTGCTTAAAATAGAAAAAAACCTAAAATTAATACCCGGTCATATAATTTCTAAACACTCTAGCGCGCACAATCACCCCGACCACTCATCAACGCGCGCGCTTGTTTGAGAATATAGAACTCGCAGGTTTCTGGGGGGCCTTCATTTCTCTTCAACTCCTTTTTTAGTTGACTTTCCTTCATGAGCGAATTCGCTGAACTCCTCTTCCTTGAAAGGGTTCCCGGTTCTCATCTCGTGTAGAGCCCTTGACCATGGACCTGAAGGATATTCTTCAGTGTAGTACTTGTGGCGAGGCTGAAATTTATCAAGCCTGATTTGAGCTTGTCTTCCTTTACTGACCAACTCGTCCAGTGTCTCTTTAGGGAATGTTTCGTCGCCCAGACGTAGGAGTTTTTCAGCTTCCTGGCCTCGTGCAACTATACGCTGTAGTTGGTGTAGACTCTCTGGGTAAGAACCTGAGGGTTCACTCATAGACTCTCCCTCTTGTGCGCGCTC
>JAUWDP010000210.1 GCA_030608725.1 Candidatus Bathyarchaeota archaeon | reverse complement strand
GGATCACGTCGCCTTTGAGGGCAGTCCCGAAGTCCACGACAGCCTTGAGAGCGGCCATGCTTGCCGCGAGGCCTCCCTTCATGTCATAGGCCCCCCTCCCGTAGAGTTTCCCGTACCTCACCTCTGGCAGGAAGGGGTCGATAGCCATGTAGTCGACGCCCACCGTGTCGGTGTGGCCGTTGAGCAGCAGCGTCCTCCCGCCTCCTCCGCCCTTCAGGACGCCGACGGCGTTGGGCCTCCCCAGCTCGACGTCGTACACATTGGTCTCCAGGCCTAGATCGCGCATGTAGTCGGCGCAGTATTCAGCCATCTCCGTCTCTCCCGCGGCGCCCGGGACGAGGCTGGGGTTAACGGAGTCGATGCGGACCATGTCCTTGAGCATTTTCAACAGTGCGGACTTGTCGACGTGGCTTCTCATCTATGGCTCACTCTGTACGAGGACCATGTGAGATAAAAAAGGGAGGATTGGGGTTTAGTCTTCGTGGGGGGGCAGCTGGTCCAGAGGCGGCTTGAGGTCTGGCGGTAGTGGCGACACGTATGTCAGGCCATCCATCCTCGTCTCCCAGTCCGCCTTGGCGGCGGCTATGAGGTCGGGTTTCATGAGGAGGTCTATCGTGGTCGCGGCCATGGTCTTCGACGCGAAGATGGTGGATTTGTAGGCGATGCTTGTGCCTCCGACGGCGGTGTGCTGCCAGGAGTGGCCAGGCATTCCGACTATGAAGTAGGCTGTGCTCAGCTGCTGCGTGGGCAGGTTCCAGGCGACGTCTGCGACGTCCGATGAGCCTCCTCCGGTGATCCCCTCGCCGTAGGGGTCGTAGATGTTCGTGTTGATGTCTACGTCGAGGAGCTCTATGGCGTTGGGCAGGTGGCTCCTCATGAGCCCTGACTTCTTTGTCTCCCGTGGCACGGATTTCCCGAGCTCCTTGGCCCAGGCCAGCTCCTCGTCGGTGTACGTGGGGGCCCCTATGAGCCTCATGTTGGCGACGAGTTGCTCCGCCAGAGGGCGGTTGGGTAGGCCGTTGTGGACTCCTGTGAGGAACCTGACCTCGTGGGTGGTGTTCGCCATCAGGTCGGCGCCCTTCGCCATGTTGAGGACCCTGTCGTAGTACTCGCTTACGAGGTCTCTGGTGGGGGCCCTGACGTAGTACCAGCTCCTGGCGTAGGCGGGGACGACGTTGGGCTCGTGGCCGCCTTCCTCGATGACGTAGTGCATGCGGGTCTCCTGGACGACGTGCTCCCTGAGGAAGTTGACGCCGACGTTCATGAGCTCCACCGCGTCGAGGGCGCTGATCCCCCTGTGAGGGGAGCCGCCGGCGTGGGAGGCCCTGCCATGGAACTCGAACTTGACGGAGTTCATGGCGTTTCCGCTCCCCTGCCTGACGGCGTTAGCGGAGCCTGGGTGGTGGCCGAGGCAGGCGTCGACGCCGTCGAAGACGCCGTCCCTGACCATGAAGACCTTGCCGACGAGGGTCTCCTCTGCGGGGCAGCCGAAGACCTTGACGGTTCCCTTGACCTTGTACTTCTCGATGGCTTCCTTAACTGCGATGCCGGCTCCCATGGCGGTTGTGGCGTAGCTGTTGTGGCCGCATCCGTGGCCCGGTGCCCCCTCCTTGACGGGCTCCTTGTAGGGCACGGCCTTGTTGGATATCCCCGGGAGGGCGTCCAGCTCCCCCATGAGGCCTATGACGGGGCCTCCCTTGCCGTATGTGGCGACGAAGGCTGTGGGCATCCCTGCGACCCCCTTCTCGATGTTGAAGCCGTTCTTCTCCAGGATGTCGATCATGAGCTTGGCGGTCTTGTGCTCCTGGAGGCCGACCTCGGCGTACTCCCAGATGGTCTGGTGGACATCGGTGAGGAGCTCCTTGTTCTCCTCGACCCAGTCCAGCACGGACTGTTTCTCCTTGCTAGGCATTATTCATCGCAGAATATTCAACGTAAGATGCGTATGACACTTGCGATTGCGAAGGGTTCAGAAGAGTGGTGCGACCGCCGGGATTCGAACCCGGGTCGTCTGCGTGGCAGGCAGAAATCATACCAGGCTGGACCACGGTCGCGCATCCCAACTATACCCCACGGAGAGATATTAATCTGTTACTTTGGGACGGGATGCCGGCATTGAGGAAAAAGGGGATCACTGGCCGCCCTTCGCGAGGGCCTCCTCGATGAGCTCCTGCTTCGACCTGCCCCTCGCCCCACCCAGGGTGGTCTTCAGGACCTTCCCATAGTCCTGTAGCCAGTCGAACTTGTCGCAGCCCTCAAGCTCAGCGCACTCGGAGCAGAGCTGGTACCCCTTGTCGTTGGCGCAGTCCCTGATAGTGCAATCCGGTGGCCCACCCCCGTTCTCGCAGCCCCTGCATCTGGTATGGGTCGCCGCCCAGTCTAGGTACTTGTAGAACTGCTCGAAGTCGATCTCTGAGCCGCCTGGGACCTGGGGGGCCCACTCCTCGATGCCGTAGCCCTGGATGTATTCCTTGGTCTTCTTCGCCGTCTCTGCGACGGTCCCGTTCCCCAGAACGCAGGCCGCGCAGGCGATGCCACAGGGACCCATCTGGCCCATAACGACGTGATTTGCCTCCTCTGTCATAGGTGAATCCCTTTTTTCACTGGATATAAGCTAAACGTATCATATTCGGTAATACCTGAGTGAAACTGAAAACACGGAAATCCTGGAAGTGCCAGCCTTACTTGGATATGTTCAGAAACAACCGAAAATTAGAAATTTCCTGAATATCTTGTGTTTTCGTTAGTTGTCAAATTTATTAGGTGGATATGATCTATCCGACCTCTCTCTTTTCATCAGTGGGTTAGAGATATTGAGGGGGCTACTTGCTGAGCTCTTTCATTGCTTCCTTTGTGGCCTCGGGGAAGTCTTTTGCTACGCTATTGTAGAGGGTCTTCACGATGTACTTCTTATAGCCCCTCTCGTCGAGCTCTGGTATGTAGATCCTGTGGTGTCCGCCCTTGCCTGTCGCGTCCCTGAAGCCGAGGACTCCCTCATCAACCATCCTGTTGAGGTAAAAGATGACGGACGCCCTGGAGATTGACTTGCCGTCCTTCAGTTGCTCGTTCACGTGTATCCAGGTTTTCCCTGAGCCTGCGCCCTCATCATCCACGTCCCATATGTATCGTAGGGCGATCTCCTCGTATTCCCTGAGGGTCTTTCTCAGACCACTCATCGCTGGATTAAATTTGAAGACTGTCATACCCAGAGATAATAGTCTATTAAATATAAAGGATGTCGTCTATATTGATAATTAAAAATAAAAGATAGGTTTTCTGCGTCCTGTCATTTTTTTCTCCAAATTATGACGTGAGAAGACGCAACTAGGAAAGGAAATGAATAGAAAAAAGCTCTGCTGAGATCAAGTACTAACAAACAGGG
>JAUWDP010000231.1 GCA_030608725.1 Candidatus Bathyarchaeota archaeon | reverse complement strand
TCTCCCACTGCTTGACGATGAAGGCGGAGGAGCCCAATAATGCTAGTGCGATTGAACCCAGGATTACCGTGTTAATTAAAAGGTCTAATATCTTTTACACCTCTTCCCATCTTTCCAGAACTATTTTCTCGTGGAGTAGATGAGTCACTGTGTAACTCGATGCTCATCGAGGCTTATTAATGCTGGAGTTTTTCTGGAGGGTTCTTGTTCCCTTATTTAACTCTCCCAGATCCATCTTCTGGAATCGATATGAAGTTATTTCAATGAGGTCTGGCTCACATCAGGTGAGGAAAGGTCTTGAAAGTCGTCTTCGTTGAGCCACCTAAAGACTTCTGGTTCGTGATGGGGGAATATCTTCCTCCCCCCACGGCGGCTATTCAACTCGCCGCATTCTTGGAGTCGAGACGCCCCGACGACGAGATCAAGATTATCGATTCCCAGGCTGAGGAGCTAGGCTGGAATGATCTCCGGAGGAGATTGGAGGTCGAGGCGCCAGACCTGGTAGCCATCAGCAGCCTCGCCACCTGCAACGCCTACGCAGTTGTACGGACCTTGGAACTAGCGAAGGAGGCGGCTCCGGAAACTTTCACAATAACAGGGGGGCAGCACTTCACGGCCCTCGCAGAGCCCAGCCTCGCCGAGTATCCTGTGATTGACGCGATCGTCAGGGGAGAAGGAGAGCTCACCCTCGTAGAGGTGGTGGAGTCCCTGGACTCCGGGGAAGGGCTGGAGGATGTTGAGGGGCTGACATTCAGGCACGGAGATGAGATAATATCGACAGCCCCTAGACCCATGATCAAGGACCTCGACAGCCTGCCCATGCCGGGCTACCACTTCGTGGAGGAGAACCTCGGCCGCTACCACTTCAAGATGATGGCCGGGGATAAGCGTTACCTCATCATCGAGGGGAGCCGGGGATGCGACCACGGATGTACGTTCTGCAGCCAGTGCTCATTCTGGGGGAACCGATGGAGGGCAAAATCTGGAAAGAGGATAGCCGAGGAGATGGAGTACTGCCTCGAAAAATTCGACGCCGAGTTCCTGTGGCTGACTGACGACAACTTCGCCTTCGGCCCACGAGCTGACGATCTATTCGCGGAGGTCAACGCCCGTGGCTTCGGCGATGACATCTACTGGTTCGTACAGTCAAGAGTCGACGACGTCGTGAGGAACCGGGAGTCGATCCCTGAGATGAGGAAGGCCGGGAACCAGTGGGTCCTGTTGGGCATAGAGAGCGGGGATGCTGAGACGCTCTCCCAGTATGGGAAGGGGACCACCCCCGATCAGGCGCATGAGGCTATCAGGGTGCTCAAGGAGAATGACGTCTTCGCGCAGGGCACATTCATCATCGGCAACCGCAGTGACACCCACGAGTCAATTGATGGGCTAAGGCGCTACATCGAGGTCCTCGACCCAGATCTGGCCATCTTCATGATACTCACGCCATTCCCGGGGACCGAGCTCTACGAGGAGGCTGTCAAGAACAGCTGGATCGAGGATTGGAACTGGGCCAACTATGACATGATACACGCTGTCATGCCGACGGAGACCCTCAGCACCACGGAGGTCCAGGAGGAGCTGTACAGGTGCTACAGGAGCTTCTATGGAAAGTTCTCCCGCAGGATAAAGGGCGTCTTCGCCTCCAACCAGTTCAAGAAGAGGACTTACAGGTACATGGCGAGCCAGGGCATCATCATGCAGTTGAGGGATCTGATATCGTGAGAGAGGAAGGTGTCGTCTGGGCGTCCCTCGCAGTGTCCCTAGCCGGCGTCATCCTCGTAGTCGCGTTCCTGTCTCTTCCTGGTGCAGGTGCTACCGTCGAGAGCTCATTCATGATATGGGCGCTATTCGTCTCACTCTGCATCCTGGGTGCTGTGGCGACCCTGTTCCCCCACCGGTGCAGCCCCTCAAAGGTCCTCCCTCAAGACCTAGATCCTTCCAGGTTCACCGCGGTCTTGGGCGTGCGCCTCTACCATGGTCATCACATCCCGTGCAGCCACTTCCGGGAGCATGAGCACAACGTGCGAGGGAGGTCTTTATGTGCTGGATGCTCCGGTCTGCTGATCGGGGCGATGGCAGCGGTCTCCGTGGCCACGCTCCACTTCATCTACGGCTGGAATCCTGGTAGAGTATTCGGATACGCGGGCCTCGTATGTGTAATTCTGGGTCTACTCTACATTCCCCTCCGGATCGCGCACAGACCGGTCTTGAGGACCCTGATTAACGCTTTCTTCGTCCTCGGCTTTTCACTGACGCTGTCGTCTGTAGACGGTTCCGGGAGCTCAGCCTTCGATCTAGTTGTCATAGGGCTATGTGTTTTCTGGATGTTTACAAGGATCCAGCTCTCCCGCTGGAATCACGACAGCATCTGCGATGAATGCGGGGAAGAGTGCTGGAAAGGGGAGCCCTAAGAGTCCTAGTCAGTATATTCCCAGTCACTACGGATTATAGGAAGAGATCTTTCTCCCTCGGTCTGACAAGTTCAAGGGCTGAGGAGGTCTCGGACAGGTCGTACGGATATCCCCTGATGATGGCTACTGGGATCCCTTCGTCAGCCTGCCCAATCACGAGCTCAGCTGCTGCGGCTAGCTCGTCGGCAACGGCTGTGCGTTTGACCTTCAGCTCGTAGCCGAAGAGGTCGTGCTCCCCGCGCCTGTCCCTGATGACCTCCATCCCCGAGGCGCCCACTGCCACGTTGACCTCCCCGTCCCTATGCCCTCGTCCATGGGTGTCGCAGACGATGGCAGCCACCTCCCTCCCTGTCAGCTCTCTCACTCTCGCTCTGAATTTTCTGGCTGACTCGTCGGGGTCTTCGGGCAATAAGGCGACTATGTCTTCACCTGGGACGTTTGACTTGTCCACTCCGGCGTTGGCACAGACGAATCCCTGTCTTGTCTCCGTTATCAGGACGCCCGGGGCCATCCTCCTGACCGCCCTGGAGTCTCTCAGGATGGTCTCCACGAGCCTTGGGTCCTTTCCTGTGAATGTGGCAAACCGTTCTGCCACAGGTGAAGGCTGGATGGTGCTCAGGTCGACTGTCCGTCCCTCCGCCCTGGATACGATCACGTGAGAGAGGACGACTATGTCACCGTCTTGTAATGGGTCGCCCTGTGAGTTGGCCGATTCGACGATGAGT
>JAUWDP010000118.1 GCA_030608725.1 Candidatus Bathyarchaeota archaeon | reverse complement strand
TTTTTTCAATTACTTCACTCCTACAACTTGAAGCTTTATTGATATATTATTCCTTTATAAATCAATAATACTGTGCGCGCGCGTTATTTGAGTAGTGTATTATATTTTACTATCGCGACTCAGAGCGCGAATCGATAACGTAAGCTCTCGATCCCGTACAATCGTTTTACATATATATTAAGGGCTTTTCTACCTGAAGTTCGAAGCCCGCCCGGGGCTCCAACCCATGCCACAAATTTGACAACCGGTTTTGTCAAAAAACGTGGTTCAAAAACGGTTATCTACTCCCCAAACATGACTAAAGTCGAGAATATGGGAGCAAAAAACGGCTTGCGCGCGCCATCAAACGATTCTACAAATGGCTCAAGGGCGAAGGGGAAGAATACCTTCAAGAGGTAAAGTGGATCAAGACGACCCTCAAGAAGAAAGACACAGTGTTACTGGGCGACCTGGTATCTGAAGAGGAGATCAAGATGCTTGTGGATTCTGCCGTCAGCGTTCGCAACAAGGCCTTCATCATCACCCTCTACGAGAGCGGAGCCCGCATCGGCGCGCGCGCCAGCTTGGACGGTTCACCACAAGATACCTATTAACGAGTTGAAGGAGCTTGCCAGACAGCTCTGCAAGGCCTTGACCGGCGGAGCATATCGCAAGTGTGTCAGACGAGTCTTTGTGAATCTTGCCATTGATCTCGATAACCTCCAGCTCAGATGTCAAAGGCGTAAGTGCCGCGTACATTAAATGCTACTGCGCGCGCGCAGTGCGTTTGGTGCGAAATACTCATCGTTTGAATCTTAACAACCTCAACAGGCACGCTGGGTTCAGAGTCCTTTGTCCACCTAAACAAGCTTCTTTCACATGGTAGAATCAATCTTGGGGTGTCAGCACGGTTCTTGGGAACCATTTATATCGTCTAAAACTCCACGTCCAGCCTAGGAGTTTATGACCTATGCAAACGAGCAAAGAAAATGAAAAAACACAGAAAAAGATCTTGAACACACCAATAACCAAGATCTCTGGCCTCCTCATGTTCATCGGAGCTGTCCAATGGTTCTTGGTAATTCTACTAGCTGAAGGGCTCCACCCAGGCTATAACAGTGCAATCCATTACGTAAGTTCACTGGGCGTAGGTAAAACCGCCTTATTCTACAATACGTCAGTAATCCTACTTGGCCTCACGACAATAGTCGGCACATATCTCATGCAAGGATCCCATAGATCTAGAGCCTTCACTCTTCTCCTAGTAATTACTGGTCTAGTTATAATAGGAGTAGGAATATTCCCCGAGAACGTTAGACCATTACATGGAATCGTCACGCCAATTGCTCTCATCTTTGGAGGATTATCTGCAATATGGTCGTACAGAGTTCAGACCTCTCCACTGAGATACATTGCGGTTCTGCTTGGGGCAGGGTCGATCTTTGCGGGTGTTCTTTTCAATTCTTATCTTGGTTTGCCTAGAGAATCATTAGACACGTTTCTGGGATTAGGCAAAGGTACGATGGAGCGACTGGTGATCTATCCCATTCTTCTATGGATCGTTGGATTCGGAAGTTCATTGACGGAGCGAGCTTCGGGGCATCCTCAGTCTTTCGGAGGTTGAAAAATGACGCAGACCCAAGTTCACTCTCACGCCATCAGTGTCGTCGACCTCGTCAAGAAGTTCGAGGATGTGACCGCCGTCGACGGCCTCAGCTTCACCGTCGAAGTAGGGGAGATATTCGGCCTCCTAGGCCCCAACGGAGCCGGGAAGTCCACCATCATAAACATCCTGAGCGGCATCCTGGAGCCCACCGGCGGCAGGGCGACCGTGTTGGGGTTCGACGTCCAGAGAGAGTCCACCGAGGTGAAGGAGAGAATCGGCGTCTGCCCCCAGGAGCCCGCCTTCTTCCCGTACCTGACGGGTAGAGAGAACATCGAGTTTATGGGTAACCTCCAGGGGATGCCGAAGGAGAAGCTGAAGGAGCGCACCGACTGGCTCCTGGATCAGGTGGGGCTCGGGGCGGCCTCCAGCCGCCGCGCTGGGAAGTACAGCGGGGGGATGGTCCGGAGGACGAGCCTCGCCATGGCCCTCGTACACGACCCGGAGGTCGCCTTCCTCGACGAGCCAACGGTGGGACTGGACCCCCAGTCCCGCAGGGCGACGTGGGGGCTCATCGAGGACCTCAAGGGGAGGGGGCGGACGGTCATCCTCACCACCCACTACATCGAGGAGGCGGAGGCCCTCTCCGATAGGGTGGGCATCATCGACTACGGCAGGCTCATCGCGCTTGACACTCCGGGGGCCCTCATGGTGGAGCACGGGGCGGAGAACCTTGAGGAGGTCTTCATCAAGCTCACGGGTCGGAAGATCCGGGAGGAGGTCTGAATATGAAGGCGCAGAGAGTGTCCGCCTTGGTGGCCAAGGAGCTCAAGAAGCTGGTCAGGGAGCCAGCGAACCTGTTCATGGCCCTCATCTTCCCGATCGTCATGACGGTCGCCTTCGGAGCTGCCTTCGGAGGCCTGGGCTCCGGCAGCATGGACGCCACCTACATCGTGGGGATCGTGGATCTTGACACCTCGGCCAACCCGGTCTGGGCGGAGGCCTTCATTGCGGGCATCTACGACACGGGCGTCCTGATCGTCCAGGAGTACGAGGAGAACGAGACAGCCCACGCCGATCTGCTGCAGGGGAAGATCAACGCGTTCGTCATCCTGCCCGAGGACTTCGGCGACAGCGTCGACTCCTTCCTAGCTCACCCAGCAAACCCGGCCCTGTGGATCAACTCTACGCTGGGTCTGGCCGTCGATCAGGGCTCCATTATAATCGGAGCGGTGGTCCCGCCTTTGATACAGCAGGCCCTCGTGGTGACCCTCTTCGGGGAGCAAGTCCTGACCATGGCCCTCCCCCTCAGCATCGCGGCCCCGACCCAGGTCACGAGCTCCCACCTCTCCCAGTTCGACTACATGGTCCCAGGCCTCTTCGCCTTCTCTGCGATATTCATCACGATGCTCGTCGCCCAGACATTCTCCGTGGAGCGGGAACAGGGGCTTCTCCGGCGAATAAGCATGACTCCGACCTCCTCCTCGGAGGTGATCGTGAGCCAGGTTATCTCCAACATGATCACAGGGGCGACCCAGGTGACCATCGTTTATCTGGTCGCGAGCCTGATGGGCTTCAGGGCTCAGGCGAAGGTCGCGGGGATAGCTTACGCGTTCACGATTGTGCTCTTCCTCGTCCTCTGCAACGTGGGTTTCGGCCTCATCACGGCTTCACTGGTTAAGAACTCTGGGGCGGCCATGGGCATCTCTTTCCTCTTCATACTCCCCCAGATGTTCCTAGGGACCTTCGTCCCCACCATGGGGGGGATCGGACGCTTCGTGCCCAGCTACTACGTCACGGACGCCCTCACCTCCCTCTTCCTGAGAGGAGCGCCACTTTCCAGCCCGGTGATACTAACGGATCTGCTCGTGGTAGCGGTGGTCGGCGTCGTAACGATGGTCGTCGGCATAGTCGTCTTCCAGAGGTTCGGGGGAGACTAGTCTTGCAGACCGTGGTAGATGATTTATGACTACTGTTGAATCAAACTTAATTTCTCTTACTTTATTCAAAAAGGTTGGTTGTTATCTTGGTCTCATCGTTATGAGTATAATCATTTTCACGGTTGGGGGATACAATTACTTCATTGATGCTGAGACTAAGACAGTGATTAAACTTGTTTTACCCGTCCTGCTGATGGGGCTAATCAGGATTTTAAAGCAGAGAAAGACATCAGAAATCTATCTGAGAATATTGCATGCTTACTTCAGTGTTTCACTGGGTTTACTTCTAGCCTGGTTCTTGGGCAAGTGGCATACGCTTATTCCTAGGTTAATTCTGTATTCGGTGCAGGGATGGATGTATGGGAAACTAGCTGAGGTGCTGCCAATTATTGGAGGGATTCTCGGGTACATCCTCTATAGGGGAGATAGTCTCGAAGCCGTATTCCTCAAAGGAGGGAATATCAAGAAAGGTTTTACTCTTGGTTTGCTGGTTTCCCCGTTGAGCCTGATACAGTTTTATGTTCAGACAGGATTCAGCCTGACTGTGGGTTTTGACCAGATTGTCGCTTGGCTCCCCTCCATGATAGTATTCGCATCGTTAAACAGCTTGATGGAGGAAATAATGTTCCGGGGATTATTCCTACCCCGATTTGAACCTCTATTTGGCCCCCGTGGGTCACTCTCCTTAAACTCAGTTATCTTTGCACTTTTTCATGTAGCCCTTTTACCATTCATGGGTTTAGAGATGACAGTTGCCTTTGTCTCATTTCTATTCCTGCAAGGCTATGCGTGGGGTTATACAATCCAGAAATCAGGAAGCATCTGGGGAGCAGTGTTTGCTCACGCCGTAGCTGATGTATTATTCATGTTAGCAGCATTCGGATTATAAACGGGAAGAACGCTGCGCGCGTTTGATAACCGGAGGCGAGAAAACGAGAATGAGTTACAGAGTTCACCGATTCGATATCAAGAGGCAAGAGACCAAGATAGATTGGAGCAGTTCCTGAACAGATTGGAGGGCGAGGTCGTGGCGATAATCCCGAACGTTACTCCCGCGCCGGTCACCCATGTGGACTTTCTCCTCATATTTAAGAAAGTAGCCTAGGAACACACAGAGGCAGTTGGATCGCGCGCGCTCTGCCATGGGAAAAATGAAAAAAACAACTCAAAACTCGATTCGACTATAAACTCCTGGCCGCCTCTCGGCGTCTGAGCTTATCTAGTACC
>JAUWDP010000233.1 GCA_030608725.1 Candidatus Bathyarchaeota archaeon | reverse complement strand
ATCACTGCGGAGGATGACAGAAGTGCGATACTTCTCCTTGCTCAGCCCCGCGTCGCAACGCTCCGTGCAGCCGACTCCCGCCTCGTTCCGGCTGTTGTAGGTCAGCTGGATGATCCTTATGCCCCAGTCCCAGGCCGTCTCTAGGAACCGGAGGCTCCCCTCCAGGAAGCTGCTGTCCTGGGGGCCCAGGATCACCCCGTGCCTCCCCTCCTTCTTCGCTTTCTCGATGTCAGAGGCCTTCCGCACGATCAGGGCCTTGTCCGCCTTCTTCTCCGCCCAGGAGTGGTACTCCGAGAGCTCGTGGAGGGCCTCGCTCAGGGTCCTCTGCATGCAGACCGTGGCGTTCGTCGCGGTCACACCGCCCCTGAGGACGTCGTCGAGCCAGATGTCCTCGCCCACGTAGTCGATGAAGGCGACGATGCTCGCGTCGATGACCACGCTCTCCCGGTGGAGTGCGAGGGCGTGCTCCTCCTCGTCGCTGCTAAGGTCTAGATAGCTCTTCAACTCGATCGAGTTTACCAGCTCTCATCTCTCTAAAGAAACGTTCGTCAAAAGTAACAATGGAGGCCGAGTTCGAGACATGATTAAATAATTTTATTAGCAATGCAACTGGGATCGAATATTCGATGGAGTACCCCATGGAGAGCCTGTGTGGCCTGCTCTTCGAGGTCTCGAACGAGGACCGGCTGAAGATCCTCCTCCAGCTGGAGAAGGGCGGGATAAACATCACCAACCTATCAAGAGAGCTGGGCATCTCCACTCAGGAGGCCAGCCGCCACATCTCAAGGCTCAGCGAAGTGGGGCTCACGACGAAGGACCCCGATGGCGTCCACAGGATGACCCCCTTCGGCGAGCTGACGATGAGGCAGCTCCAGGGGTTCATGTTCACGTCGAGGCACGGCGGCTACTTCAAGGACCACAGCCTGGAGAGCCTGCCCTCGGAGTATGTATGCCGTATAGGAGAGCTGGCGGAGAGCAGCCTCGTGGACGACGTGATGGTGGTCCTCCACAACGTGGAGAGGACGTTCTAGGAGGCGGAGGAGTACATCTACAGGCTGACGGACCGATACTTCATGATGGCCCTCCCCCACCTGGAGAAGGCCACCGAGAGGGGCGTGGAGCTCAGGCTCCTCCAGTCGAGGGGCTTCAAGTACCCGCCAGACTGGCCCGGACCAGGAGTCGTGCTGAAGGATGCCAGGTTGAAGGGCTTCTTCAAGCTCCGGAGCTCTGACACTGCCGATGTGTTCATTGCCATGTCCGAGAAGGAGGTGGCAGCCCTCGCCTTCCCAGCGGTCGACGGGAGATTTAACTACCTGGGCTTCGCCTCAAAGGACGAAAAAGCCCACGGATGGTGCCTGGATCTATTCGAGCATTACTGGGAAAGTGCAGTAATACCAGATTTCGCGGCTGAGGACGCGTAGATTGTAGCCGGCGCTGAAAGGATCTGGTATCGTCTGAGGAATAGGAGTTCTTGCAGTACAGCTCCAATTGATTATTGGGTCACAGGCCGATTGCCACAGACTCGAAGCCGGTGAAATGGCACTGCACGCCGCCGTGAAGCAGCCCCGTCTCCGGATCCCTCAGCACGCCCACCGGCCTACCCCAGCTCTTCAGCTCCTGGTCCACCCAGACTACTTCGTGGCCCATCCCCAACAGAGCGTCCCTGACACCGACGGGGAACCTGTTGTCCACATAGACCTCCCCCGTCTCCCGGGTGATCCTGGGGGCCTCGATGGCCTCCTGGATCCCCATGCCGAAGTCCACCACGTGCATGATCACCTGGGCCACGGAGACCTGGATGTTCCTCCCCCCGGGCGCCCCCAAGGCCATGTAGGGCTCGCCGTCCTTGAGCACAACGGTCGGGCAGACGTTTTGGATCCGCCTCTTCCTCCCGTCGATGCTGTTGGCGTGACCCGGCTCGGGGTCGAGGCCGTACATCGCACAGTTCATCACGATACCAGTCTCTGGCACGACCACGCCGCAGCCGAAGGAGTTCACAATGGTCTGGTTGACGCAGACCATGTTCCCCGCAGCGTCAGCGACGGCCAGGGCCGTGGTGGAGTCTGGCTCGTAGGGCCAGGGGTCCCCGAACTCCACCGCCCCCGCCTTCTCCATGTCTATTCGCTTCCTCAATTCCTCGGCGTATCCTTCTGAGACGAGGGCCTTCTGGGGGACATTCACCCAGCCAGGGTCGCCCATGTACTGGAACCTGTCTGCGAATGCGAGGCCGATGGCCTCGGCCACCAGGTGGACGGTCTCGACGCTCCCGAAGCCGTGGGAGGCCAGGTCGTAGCCCTCTAGGATCTTCAGAATCTGCATCATCGTCGTCCCCGAGTGGGTCGGGTCGTAGACGATCTCGTGCCCCCGGTAGCTCCCGGGCTCGGGCTCGTGGACTATGGGCTCGTACATCGCCAGGTCCTCCTCGTCGATGAGGCCCCCGCCCCTC
Organism: Candidatus Bathyarchaeota archaeon; assembly: GCA_030608725.1. Next base: position 657 of record JAUWDP010000233.1, on the reverse strand, counting down.
TCCATCTCCCCTGCGATGGCCTTGGCTATCCATCCCTTGTAGAAGGCTTCTGGACCCCCCTGGGCGATCGCCCTGAGGCTCGCCGCGAGGTCCCTGTTCGCCAGCCGCTGGGGGGACGCCATGACCGCCGAGTACGGGAGGTAGGGGAACCGTTCCTCGTGGAGGTAGATTCGCCTCCACTCCGGGAACCGGCTGAACAGCCTCATCTTCTGGAATATGCTGGAGGCTGTCCCCCAGCCGACGACGAAGCCCTCCTCGGCTACCTTGATTGCGGGCTCTATCACCTCTCCGAGGCTCATGGTCCCATACCGTTCGAGGGCCTCCGCTAGACCCGCCATGGTACCCGGGGTCGTGCAGGCCTTGTGCCGGACGACGTTCGCGTCTCCCACCACCCGCCTCCAGCCCATCCAGCCGGGCTCGGTCTCCTCCGTTAGCTCGAACATGTCCGGCGTGCAATGCCTGGAGGGGCGGCCGACGTAGTCGACGATGACGTTCTCCCCCGATTCTAGGTGGATGGCCATCACCCCCTCCCCGCCGATGCCGTTCATCGCGGGCTCCACGACGCAGTCCATGAAGGCCGCGGCCACCGCAGCGTCGACGGCGTTGCCCCCCTTCCTCATCGCCTCGACACCGGCCTCCCCTATGAGGGGGTGCTTG
>JAUWDP010000020.1 GCA_030608725.1 Candidatus Bathyarchaeota archaeon | reverse complement strand
CTCCGTGATCCCCCCAGACGGCCTCCTCAACGTCCAGAAGGAGCGGGCTGCCCTATCTGCGAAGGGGCAGTAGCGCCCCCCTCTCGACTATCAGCTTCGTCAGGGCCTCCTCGGCGGGCCCACGGACAGCACCGAGCTCGGCGTCCGACACTCCGAAGACCGATTTCAGCTCGTCCCATTTTTCCCCGCTTACATCCAGCACTGAGTCATCGGGTACACCGATGACGCTGGAGATACCCGTGAGGGCTCCCTCGGCTTCTACACGGCTCTCTGCAAAGACGAGGAGCGCCACATTCACTGTCCGTTCCGAGACTCCCACAATCTCAAAGGCCTGGGAGATCTGGTCACGGCAAGAGGCGTAGAGCAGTGCCTCAACCTCAAGGCTCCGGGAGATCCCCCTCCCGCCCTCGAAGGCCCCAACGGCGTTAACCGCAGCAAAGAAGAGATGCCTCCAGCCAGCCACCCTGTCAGCGTCGAAGGCCTGGAAGCGGATGTCTGGAAGCACCTCCCTCACGCGTGAGATGAAGCTGTCCACGTCCCCCACGGAGACGTCCCTGAAGCCGCCTATGGAGACGAACCAGTTGGCGCCCTGAAGTTCAGCTGTATGGACCATCCCCGTACTTCTCCGCACGCTATACTATCCGATTTTGTCTTTAAGTTATAGGGAGAAGCCTCGGTGGAAACTGGATTGTTTTCGCTACCCATCGACATATATGCCTCAGCCGGGGCTAAAGGGGTGAGATCAATGAGCGAGAATATAGACATCGGCATCGCCAAGCTCCCCTACTCGGGCTCCAGGGGCGGATCCGAAACCTCCAAGGGACCTGAGGTCATGGAGCAGGGCGGACTGCTGGAAATTCTCGAACGCATGGGATGCACCGTCGCTGACTCCCAGACCACAGTGCTCACAGCCGAAGAGGAGACACACTACGGCACGAGGCACAGGTTCGGGCTCGCCTCAAAGCATCTCACCGACATAGTCGCAGATCAGACGAAAAGAGGGATCTTCCCCATCGGCCTGCTCGCGAATTGTAACGGCCTCATGGGCATGCTCGCCGGTCTCCAGCACTCCGGGCCCGGCTGGAAGCCACTGAAAGTTGGCCTGGTCTGGATAGACGCCCACGGTGACATTAACACCCCCGAGACAAGCCTGAGCGGGATGCTAGGAGGGATGCCCGTGGCGGTCTCCACCGGCCTCTGCCTCCACAGACTGCGGAGGGAGTGCGGCCTCGACCCCGCCCTGCCCACGAAATACGTCACAATGGTCGGCGTAAGGGACACGGATCCCCTTGAGCAGGAGATCATCGACAGGTCGAACATCGAGCACATCACAGTGGACCAGATACGGCGCCTCTCCACGGCCATAGACCTGGAGATGGAGAGGCTCGCGACGCTCACTGACCTCATCTACGTCCACATCGACATGGACGTCCTCGACCCCGTGGAGGTCCCCGGCCACGGCCTAACCGTCGCCGACGGCCCCACGAGCATCGAGCTGGGGAACGCGCTGGAGATGATGTTCGAGCACCCGAGTGCGGCAGCCTTCGGCATAGCCTCCTACCCATGGAGTCGAGACCCCGATGGGGTGTCCCTGAAGGCCGTCTACAACCTGATAGAGGGCGTCATACGGGGCCTCAAGAACAGGAAAGCCTGACCCCTCATCTCTTTTTTCAATAGAGAGAATCTCGTTTTCGGCTCTCTCTGGTTGAACTTGCCAAGATATATGAGTCAGCAGTCCTTTCCATGGCTCAAATGTCAAACTCCACGGACGAGGATCTCATAGTACCCAAGAAGTGGTATGAAGCCCTCCCCCGAAGGTCCTGGGAGAGGTTCAACAAGACTGAGACAGGCTACCCCTGGTTCGAGGTATACGAGGTCACTCCGAACACGTACGCCATCTACGAGCCCGGTCAGTTCCAGGAGGTCATCTCCTACCTGGCCCTCGGGAAGGAGAAGGCGGCCCTCATCGACACCGGCTACGGGATGAGCGACATTAGGGGACTGGTCGAGCTGCTCACCGACCTCCCGGTCACGGTGGTGATCACCCACACTCACGTCGACCACATCGGCCAGAACTACGCCTTCGACGACATCGCGGTCTTCGACCACCCCTTCGCGAGGGAGAATGCCAACCAGGACAGGGGCTTAGAGAGGCTCGGCGGTGCCCTGGGAGAGGGGATGGTCTGGATGCCATACGCCGAGGAGTTCATCCCCGAGAGCTTCAGGATACCCCCCTTCAAAGTGAGCAGATGGCTCCATGATAGAGACGCAGTAGACCTGGGCGAGAGGAGCCTCGAGGTCCACCACATCCCGGGACACAGCCCCGACTCCATCTGCCTCCTCGACAGACCAAACCGCCTGCTTTGGACGGGGGACATGTTCTACAACGCCCCCCTCTACGTCTACAGCGACACCTCCGACCTCGACGAGTTCATTGAGAGCTATCAGAAGATGGTCGACCTGTCAGAGCACTATGACCGGCTGATGCCCAGCCACAACGAGACCTATGTGGACAAGGAGATAATATCGAGGGTCCTGAAGGCCTCAGAGGACATCAAGGCGGGGAAGGGCGGAGAGTACAGGGAGCAGAACAGGAGGGGCACGCTCATCCACAGATACGATTACGAGGGCTTCGCGATAATCGTGAAAGCCCCGAACGCCTAGCCTATTACATTCTATTGTACACTGCCTGAGCTTACACCCGTCGTGTAGAGCCCCCAATCTATTTCTTAAACTAAAAAGTAGAGTATCTTCTGAGTATAATCATGTTCAAGCAGGTCCTTGAGATCTACGAGCTCCTCGACAGCGCCAAAGTGACCGGAGGCGACGTTGAAGCCCTACTAAGGGAAAGGGGGCTCGAGGACATCTCGGTGAAAACCATAAAGGGTGACCGGGGTCAAACCGATTTCATCAAGATCACGATCCCTGGAACAGAGGGAAAGCTGAGCGGCGGGGGTTCACCCACCATCGGGGTCATCGGGCGCCTGGGGGGGATTGGGGCCCGCCCGGAGATGGTGGGGATCGTCTCCGACGCAGACGGTGCCGTCACGGCCTTGTCGGTCGCCCTGAAACTGGCCGACATGCGATCGAACGGCGATCGGCTGAACGGCGATGTAGTCGTTGGGACCCATATCTGCCCTAATGCACCTGTGGTCCCCCACAAGCCTGTTCCCTTCATGGGCTCCCCGGTTGGATCGGGAGTCATGAACAGGGAGGAGGTGGACGGGAGCATGGACGCCGTCCTCTCCATAGACACGACCAAGGGGAACAGGATCGTGAAGTGGCGTGGCTTCGCCGTCACCCCGACTGTGAAGGAGGGCTGGGTGCTCAAGGTGAGCGACGACCTCCTGGACATCATGGAGATCACGACGGGACGCATCCCCAGGGTCTGCCCCATCACCACCCAGGACATCACCCCCTACGGCACGGGGATAGACCACATCAACAGCATCATGCAGCCCGCAACCGCAACCGACGCCCCTGTGGTCGGAGTAGCCATAACAGCCGAGGTCCCCGTTCCCGGCTGCGCCACTGGAGCCAGCCACGTCTCGGATATCGAGGAGGCCGCTCGCTTCGTTCTAGAGGTCGCTAAGGCATATGGAAAGGGCCTCTGTAACTTCTACGACGAGTCGCAGTGGAAGAACATTGTTGAACGCTATGGGCCGTTGAAGATACTTCAGACTAAGGGGAGAAACGTTCCGTCAAACGAACAGTGAAATATACTGCTTCCCGTCTCGGCTACCTCAACTCTAGTCTTCTTTCTCCGTGAGTAGCTCCATCTCCCCATCTCTAAGGACCAAAACCGTGAACGGCTTAATGACCTTAACACCCTCAACATAGCCGGGAGCATTAAACTTGATGATGTTGTATATCCTTGAGAAGTCCCCTCTAAGCTTGACCCCTGCCCCGTCGGCTGCACTTACGAGTAGCCTGGGGACATCAACCAGATGGGTGCCTGGCTCCACCTTCACTGAGGTAGCTGTCACGATCTCCTTGTAAGCCTTCAAGGTATCCTCCGCTAGACCAATGTTCCTCCTCGCCCGCCTCTCAAGCATCGAGACGTTCTGCCGAGTAGTACCCAGCCTCAAAGCAATGTCTTCCTGTGACATGCCTGAGAGTCTGAGCTTGTAGACTCCGATTTGGCTCTCAGTGAGAAGCCCGCGACGTTTCCTACTCATCATGTATAGTCTCCTCGGAGAGAAGATGATCGTATCGATACATCACTCCTTTAACCTCTTGTAAACCATGTTTGCTTTCTCAAAACGTTAATATTAAAGATTATGAAACCGTGTTTAGTTGTATTAGGTGTCGACGGCTTGGAGAAAAGACATTATATTATCTTTATTTCAGCGCTATTACTCGTCTCGATTTATATCAGTGCACCATCTTTTTTCAACGATGATGCAGAACAAGATGAATACATTACGATAATAGATGCACTAGGAAGGGAGGTACACGTCAACCTACCCGTCCGTAAGGTGATGGTAGCTGGAAAAGCCAACGGTCTCGTACTTTCCGTGGCGTACATGTTTCCTAGCGCAGCACAGCTTCTATCCAACCTAGACTCTAGCCTATTCAATTCGCCTCTTTTCAGGCAGGTTGACCCAGACATCGACTCCAAGTCTATTCTGGAGGATAGACTCAACATCGAGGAGATAGTCGCTCAGGAGCCTGACATCGTGGTGTTGAAATCTTACATGAAGTCGAAGGTAGGCGACCCTCTAGAGAATATAGGTATGACTGTCGTGTACGTCGACTTGGAAGGGTTGGACTCGTACCTGAGGGACATCCTGGTGCTTGGGAAGCTATTCGGGGATGAGGAGAGAGCCGAGAGGATATCCTCTTATTACGAGGAGAAGCATCGTTCGATCCTGGATAAGACCAAGAACCTCGATGACGTCGACAGGCCGAGAGTACTCCACCTCTACTATGACCAAAGGGGAGACTCCATCTCATTCATGACCCCTGGGGCGTCCTGGCTGCAGACCTCGATGATCCATGTGGCCGGGGGCTATCCCCTATCCGTGGAGCTCGAAGGCTCCGGATGGAACATCGTGTCCTTCGAGCAGATTGCACGCTGGAACCCAGAGGTGATATTCATTGTGACATATACCAGCGATCCCTCTCCTTCAGACGTAAAGGAGGTCCTCATTAGTGACCCTCTCTGGGAGGAGATAGATGCCATCGCGAATGACCGGGTCTACGCCGTTCCAGATGACTGCAATTTCCAGGGGGGCCTAGGGAGCTGGGAGGCCCCCGGATCACGGTGGATAACTGGGCTCCTCTGGATGGCCGAAAAGATTGATGCCACCCAAAACATGGATGTAAACATCTTAGAGGAGATAGAGCAATTCTATGTGGATTTCTACGGTTTGGATGAGGTAGAGGCAGCGGAAGTCATCAAGGGGATATCGGGGGATTTGGGGTAGAGCATGGGAACTCAGGCACCGAGGCACTCATTTCGTCTCTTCGTTTTGTCCGTAGCGCTGCTGTCGGTTTTTTTCGTATCCTTGTTCATAGGGCGATACCCCGTATCACTCAGTAGTCTATTCTCCCAAGACCTGGGAACGGAGATACTGATGAAGGTACGGCTACCCAGGATAATGATGGCTGCCCTCCTTGGTATGGCGCTCTCCACATCGGGGGCCGCTCTACAGTCAGCCTTCAGGAACCCCCTCGTAGGCCCAGGGATCTTGGGGGTGACCCAGGGGGCAGCTTTCGGGGCAGCATTCTCAATCCTCTTCCTATCTAACTACCCCCTCGTGGTCGAGGTCTCCGCGACCCTCTTCGCCCTATTGGCTCTCATCATGGCTTACAGCATGTCAAGAGCCGTGAGGTACGGAGAGAGCACCTTAAAGCTCATTCTAGGGGGCATGGTCGTCTCAGCCCTCTTCTCAGGAGGAATCGGCGTGATGAAGTCCATGGCTGATCCCCTCAAGCAGCTGCCCGAGCTGACATTCTGGATGCTCGGCGGGCTCTCAGGAACGGTGTGGAGGGACTTCTACTTCGCTCTCCCTCCAGCCATGAGCGGCATCATCATCTTATTTCTCATGAGGTGGAGGCTGAACCTCCTCACACTAGACAACGAGGTTGCACTCTCACTCGGCGTCGACCCCGGCAGGCTCCGGGCACTCACGGTCTTGGCAGCCGTTGTATCCATAGCTGTCGTCACCTCTGTGTCGGGGCCCATAGGCTGGATGGGGCTCATCGTCCCCCATATTGTCCGTAAGCTCTTTGGAATTGACAACAGGAGGGTGATCACAGCCTCGGCTCTGATGGGCGCTTCGCTCATGGTTGTATTTGACGACATCGCTCGCACTTTGACCCCAGGGGAGATCCCTCTAGGAGTGGCTGTGAGCATCCTCGGGGCTCCCCTCTTCCTGTTCCTTCTATCTAGAAGGGAGGTTGTGACGAGTGGTTAAAGCCCGTTTGGACCATGTGAGTTTTCGATTCAACGACTCCCAGGACATCCTGAAGGAGGTCTCTATCGAAGTTCCAGAGGGGAAGGTAACCGTCCTGCTTGGGCCGAACGGTTCCGGGAAGACCACACTCTTCAAGGTGTTGCTGAACCTAATCACCCCTCAAAGCGGAGATATATTCCTCAATGAAGAACTCCTACAGGAGCTTGGTCGCAATAGGCTCAGTAAAGTCATGGCATGGGTGCCCCAGGATGAAGAGCCCTCATACCCATATAGCGTCATGGAGTACCTATACATGGGGCGGACGCCATACCTAGGCTTCTTCGATATGCCCACCATAGAAGATACAAAGAGGATAGAGGGGCTCCTGGAGGACCTAGGCATCTACCATCTCAGGGACCGGGAGATCACGAAGCTGAGTGGCGGCGAGAAGCGTCTAGCGCTGCTTGCGAGGGCGCTGGCTCAGGAGCCGGAGCTCCTGATTCTGGATGAGCCAACTGCCCATCTAGACCTAGGGAATAAGGTCATGACCCTGAAGGCTCTCAGAGATATGGCTGAGTCAGGTAGAACGGTCCTTTTTTCTACCCATGACCCGAATGAAGCCCTCCTCATAGCAGACCACGTTGCTGTTCTAAGCGAAGGCGAGATCATGGGCCAAGGCGCACCTTCTGTGACAATAACTGAGGAGATCTTGAGGGCGATCTACGGAGCAGATATCAGGGTAATCGAGGTCGATGGAAGATTGATAGTGGACCTCCCAGATATTGCGAAGAAAATTTAGTGTTACTTAAGTCTTATTTTATCTTGATCTTTAATAACCAAGCTTCCGCGTATAGACTTGATGGATATGTACGAAACGATTCTAGTTCCCATTGACGGATCGGAGCCGTCACGTCATGCCCTCGAACACGCTATCTCCATTGCGTCAAAGTTCGGAGCTAGCCTGAAACTATTGGCAGTTGTCCCTCAGGTGGTTTTACCTGTGTTCCCAGACGAGGGCTTCGGGACCGCACCGATAACGGCTGCTAAGGACATGGCGCGTTACCAGGAGAAGATGAAGGAGCTCTACGAGGGAGTCCTCACAGAGGCAAAGGCGCAGCTGAAGGAAGAGCACCCCGATGTCAAGGTCGAGACGACGCTCAGGGAGGGGCGGCCATCCGCGACCATCGTCGAGGTAGCCGAGGACAACGGTGTCGACCTCATCGTCATGGGGAGCCGGGGCGTCGGAGGGATCACCGGCTGGATCCTGGGGAGCACCAGCCGAAGGGTCGTCGATTCCTGCACCCGGCCTATCCTGATCGTCAAGTAGCCCCATCAGGGCAACCCTTTATTCCACATCAGCCTGAGTAGATCAGGAGCTACGGACCATGTCGGCACAAGACTCCCTCATTAAAGCGGGGGGCATTGCATCCCAGGTGAGGGAAGAGGCGAAGTCCATCGTCGAGGTAGGGAAACCGGTCATCGAGATCTGCGAGTTCGTCAGGAGACGTGTCAGCGAACTCGGGGGCGGCCAAGCCTTCCCCTGCAACATCGACATCGACCACGTCGCGGCCCACTACACATCTCCTCTGGGGGACACGACGGTAGTGAAAGACGGCTCCCTGGTGAAGGTGGACATCGGAGTCCATGTCGACGGATACATAGCCGATACAGCTACAACTATCTGTTTTGACCCGAACCTGAGGGGATTGGTGGATGCGGCGGAGGCAGGCCTCGACGCGGCGATCAAGGCCGTGAGGGCGGGTGCCAGGGCGAATGACATCGGAGCGAGAATCGAGAGGGCCATCAAAGCCAGGGGGGCCATACCAATAAGAAACCTGACGGGTCACAGGATGGCCCGGTACGTGGTCCACGCAGGTCAGTCTATACCAAACGTCTCGGGCGGCAATGGCCACACTCTCCGGGAGGGGGATGTCTACGCCATCGAGCCCTTCTCGGTTCCCCCGACGGCCTCGGGGATGGTAACCGACGGACCCACGGGTCATATCTACCTATTCAAGAAGAAGCGCAGGGTCAGAAGCGAGACCGCCAAGCGCATGTTGAAGGTCATCCAGTCTGAGTATAGGACCATGCCCTTCGCCTCCCGTTGGATCCAGGGAAAATTTCCGGGTCAAGAGGGGGTTGAGGCCTTCTCCGAGCTTCTCAGATCCAAGTGTATCTACTCGTATCCTCAGCTGGTTGAGAGAAGCCGCGCTCCAGTGGCTCAGGCTGAGCACACGGTCATCGTGACCGAGGACGGCTGCACTGTGACTACTGCTTAGGCTTCTTCTCGGGCTCAGCGCGCCTGTGGATGCCTGTTATGACCATTTTGTCTTCACAGCGTGTGCAGGGCTCGTCGTCCTTGTGGATATAGTCCCCCGGTTTGAAGTCCCTCACCCGTTTAAGCTCGCAGGCGGGACACTCAAGGATGGTGACCACGTCTACTTTCGGGATATCGGACTTCCGGGTAGTCACGGCCTTGGTCCTGAAGAACATGTAGCCTATCGCGGCGAAGCCGACGGTGCCCGTCAGGAGGTAGTATGTGGACTGCTCCGGTCTGTCTGAGCTTAGGGCCTGGAATCCCATCCAGAGGCTGAAGAGGGAGAAGACGCCTATCACGACGATGACCGCCAGGGTTGTCCAGGACATGCTCATGCTCGGTATCTGCGTGTTCTGCTCTGTCATCATCATCACCTACTGGGCGATCCCCATCGTGTTGCCGATGCCGGCGACGAGGACGTAGTCCCCCTCCTGCGTGCGCTCCATAACTATGCGCCTCATGGAATCGAGGGCCTTGTCGGTGGCCTTGTGGAGCTCCTCCACCATGGGGGCTATGACGTGGCTTATGTCCTGCTTGATGGCGATGGCGTACATGGGGATGTCACGAGCCTTCACGGCCTCCTCGATCTTGTACTTCTCAACTCCCACGCCGCCTATGGCCGCCCCGAAGCCCTCTGCTATCTCCCCCACCGGCTCGCCTTCCAGCTTGCCGGCGGCGTCAATCATGATGACCGCCTTGATCTTCTTCTCTTTCTTGTCGTCGCCCAGGATCTTCTCCACACCGGCTCCCGGCTTCCCGACTGAGCCTCCGGGCCCCTTGGCCTTCAGTAATATCAGGGTCCGCCCCTCGTAGGGCACCCAGGCCGCAACGGTCTCCCTTGCTACGTCTACTGACTCGTGACCCCTCATCAGTTTTGAGACCACGAGGGCACCGACGCCATCGCCGATGGGCATACCATTCCTGAACGCCTGGATGGCTGCGGCGGTGGCCTCGATCTCCTTCATTATCAGGGGGAGGATCATATGGATCTGCATTATGATGTAGACGTTCATCGTCTTCTTGCCCAGGAGGTAGAAGTGGCGGATGGCCTTGTAGTAGTAGTTAAGGGCGTGGGCGGCCCCGAGGAGGTTCTCTATGTTGTGGGCCTCGGTCTCGGTGGCCTGGGGGGCAATCGCCTTCACCTCGGCCTCGTTGGTGTAGTCGCTGACGCGTATCAGCTGGTCGAGTTTTCCCATGATACCAGCGGGGTCCATGCTGACCGGGCTGATCACGAACTGCTCCAAGAACCTGTCCACGTCCGGCGTGGGGTCCCCCTCTGGCTTGCCCACCTCTTTGACCATCTCGATGGCGACTCGACGCCCCTCGTCCTTGATGGTCTTCACCTTCCTGAGGGTTACCTCCACCTGCCTCAGCATGGTCATAGCCTGTATGCGCTGGGCGTAGAAGAGGTAGATAATGAAGCTGAGGCTGAATAGGGTCTGGAGGATCATGCCGATATCGGAGTTGTCCTGGCCTAATACTTGGGCGACCTGTAGAATCACGTTAATCACTCCTGTTGAAAGCCGTTCCCTTTTTATAAATCTTCATGTGTAGGCGAAAAACGCTTCTAAAGGCGTTTTTTAGGGTTAGAATAGGTGGGCCACCAGCTTTCACGGTTTTGCGAAGCCGAAGACATCACTACCCGCCGTGAACGGAGCGTGGTTTAACTTCCGAGTTCGGAATGGGTTCGGGTGGGACCCACGCCCTTTGGCCGGTAACCCATTCCATTGGGCTCTAGGCTGTAGTTTAAAGATTTCGGTCAGGCTTCAGGTACTGGAACTCGACCACCCAGAC
>JAUWDP010000129.1 GCA_030608725.1 Candidatus Bathyarchaeota archaeon | reverse complement strand
CCGACTCTTAAAGAATGAAGACATTTCATTTCACCTCAAGTCGCCAACAGCCTGTTGATGATGTCGCTGCCGAAGTTGACTGCGATGAGCCCCACCAGAATAGTACCGATGGCGATGAACTTGTAGATGTCCTGCACGCGTATACTAGCCATCTGAGCGGGGTCCCTTGACAGGTAGGCACCTGCAGCGGGCTGCTCCTCTCCCAGCATGACATAGTCGGAGGCACAGGCGAGGGCCGCCATGTTAGATGTATAGCATCCTGCTGTGATGGTGATGGAGTCGACGGCGTTGGCCATCTCGGCGATGTTCATGGCCTCGGACCAGTGGGAACCGGTCATGATCATAGTGCCGGGCCTCTCCCTAACGAGGATGCCTACGTAGCCCGGAGTGTAAGCGTACTGCTCACCACTCAGGAATGGCATGTCATCCTCATTGAAAGCCTCAGGCCTACCAGCGGCCGTATACGCGTTCCTGACCAAGTCGACGGCAGCCTCTCGCACGATGTACGAGTCGGAGCTCCCTCCAGTCGGTACAATGAGCCTTGTGTCCGTCTCTGCGCAAACCTTCGCGACGTATCCTAGGATGCTTAATCCAGCTACCGTCCAGTAACTGAACCCACCAAGGCCATAAGAGCAGACGACGGGCTTGCCCATCTCTGTTGATCGTCCCACGGCGTCTTCAATGGCGTCGAGAGCCGGTACGCGGCGGATGTAAGGAACTTTTCCACTTCCCATGAAGTTTATGGCTAAAACGAATATTAGTATCAGAAGCAGGAGACCGACGAGTCTCCCTTCAGCAAAACCTGGTAATGTGAATAACGCATTTGTCATTTTGATTCACTGTTTACCCGTTTCATTAGTCTTATCATTATTATAATAGATTAACGGTGACAGTTATGAAATAATCTAGAGAAAATACGATAATTATAATACAATTCGTGTAATAAAAACTGAATTATATTGATTAATATAATATATTATAGAAATTATTACTAAAATATAATAATAGGTCCTAATATCTGTTATCATAACTGTGAAATTGTGAAGTTTACACTAATACTATAACAAAAAGGAGTCGAGGAATAGGCAATGACAGTCCCAAATTACAGACAGTCAAGGGAGGAGATGGTCATACGATACATGAAACGTGGCTATCTCCGGACGCCTAGGCTGACGGAGTCGATGAGAAGAGCCCCCAAGTAGCTGTTCGTGGAACACCATTTTTCACACCTCGTCTACTCTGATAGACCCATACCGATCCCGTTGTCAATAGGTGACTGGCCCCCACAGGCATATCAACACCCCCTCTTCTATGAGCCTCTCGACCTCCAGAAAGGTGACTCTTTCCTCGAGGTGGGCACAGGCTCCGGCTACGGTGCAGCCCAAGGGTTATATGTGAAGAAAAGTCCGCACCGCCTTACCGTTTTCCCCTGAGGATGTCGAAGATACTCTTCTTCCTACCGGCTGATTCACTCGTCGGCTCTCTTCGCCCTATCCCTGTGAATGAGGAGGTGTCGACGTCAAGCCCGACGCTGCTATTGAGGACCTCTATTATGGATACTATCCCCAACCAGTTCGTGGCGTTGATGCTCAGCGTCGGGGTCAGGAGACCGGTGAAAGTCACACCCTTATCCTGACACAGCTCTAGGAACGCCGCGTTCATCCCCGTTATAGCCCCGCTTGTAAGGGGGAGCACCCCAAACCTGCCGAGGTCCGCAAGCTTCAGCTGGTCGGTGGAGTATCCAACGACGCTGCCCTCCAAGGTCTCGTCAGCCATGGGGAGGCCGTTCAAGGCCACGATCTCGCTGACATTTCTCTCGATGAGCCAGTCCATGAGCTCTCTCGCGATGGTCCTGTGGTGCTCCATCGGGATCGGCTGGTTATCAACAACGACCAGGACATCCAGGCCCTCATCGCCGTATATCCTGAATGGATACTTCGTCCAAGCTCCTACCACGACGAGCATGGGAGGTATGAGCTCTGACTCAAGGTGGGCGACCTCCGTCATCTGCAGCGAGTCCTGTATTAACATCGTCGTCGTCTCGCCTACGAAGCCCGGACCTGGAAAGCCCATTATAACGGTGGGCTCCTCGAGTTCAATCTCAGCACCTGCAACCACTTTCACGATGCCACTCATCTCCTGTCCCTCCGAAAACTGTCCAGTTTAACTATGTCTGACAGCCGTTTAAGCGTTGACAGGGTCACGTATTGAGGGTTAAGGTAGTCCTCAGGCTATCTCGCTTCTTCAGGTTCATCTCCCGAGCCGTCGTCCACCAGTATCTCCACACCTTCGGAGTCTGGATCCCCCTTTTCTCCGAGTACCTCTCTGGAGACCTGTTTCCCCAGCCTCCTCTTGGTGGTCAGGGAGGTGTATCCTATGGCTATGGTCACCAGATTGATCACGACGAGGGGCTGGACGAAGGCATCTCCGATGAAGTCCATCATGAAGACGAGGTCAAAAAGGACTGTTACCACCATGATGATATCGAATGCGGCGAGGGTGCGACGGAGGTTCGGGGTCATCCTGCTCTGCAGGGCCCTCTGGAACTCCTTTTTCCTCTCCTTTATATCGTCAACATCTTCGCTCATGTGTCATCCACGCATCATTTTTCCTTGCTCTTTTCTTCCCTTTTCTTCCTTTTCACCTCTTCCCTCTTCCTGCTCTTCTCCATCTCAAGCTCGTCTATCCGGTCTAGTAGGCGGGTCAGGTTCTCCCTCTTCCTGAATAGCGCCGTGACCTTCTCGACCCCGAAGAACTCAAGGTATGGTCCGAGGAGGGTCATCCCCAGGTCAGCCCCCAGCTTCGAGATGGGGCTTATCGTCTCCAAGGTGAGCTGAGCCAACAAACCCATTTTACGCTTGACGATATTCTGGGCCAGCTTCTCGATAAGCTCGTCCTCCTCCTCTGGGGGGAGGTCGTCCCAGAGGTTCCACGCAGATTTCGTGGGATCGCGCGCTGCCAATCCAACACCTGTGTTAACTCGGATGAAGCCTCTTATAAGATCTAATTAATGGCTTTTCTGTCTGAGCTCTGCAAAATAGACAGTATGTATAAAAATTAGTTAAAATAAGGTAATATTTATGCATGAAAGAGAAACGCTTTTGACGACCCGCATAGTTCTTCATGAGAACACGGATGAGTGAAGTTCTCAGATGACGCAAAGAAAGCCGATCGAGGAGATGGAGTACATCCTTGCCACCGACGTGGGCAGCACCACCACGAAGGCCCGATTCTTCAAGAAGATGAAGAACGGTGAATGGAGGTTCATCGAAGCAGGGGAGACCCCGACGACGGTAGAGGCCCCCTACGAGGATGTGACCATGGGCGCCAAGAACGCCGTGAGGGAGGTCGAAGAGCTCACGGGCCACAAGATCCTAGCTGAGGACGGAGAGGGTATAATCACCCCCTACAACGGCGAGAGCGGCGTCGACCTCTACTGCACGACCAGCAGCGCTGGAGGCGGATTGCAGATGATGGTCACGGGCGTCATCAAGAGGATGACCGGCGAGAGCGCCGAGAGGTCAGCCCTGGGCGCGGGAGCCATAGTCATGGAGATCTTCGCCACAAACGACAAGAGGCCCATCCACAGGAAGATCCAGCAGATCAGGAACCTCCGACCCGACATGATCCTCATGGCGGGGGGAACCGACGGGGGCACCGTCAGCCACGTCGTCAACATGGCCGAGCTGATAAAGTCGGCGGATCCCAAGCCGAGGCTCGGGTCAATGTACCAGCTCCCCATAGTCTACGCCGGGAACAAGGACGCAAGAGATAACATCCAGAGTATCCTCGGCGAATTCGCGCTTAGCTGCATAGAGAACGTCCGCCCCGTCCTGGAGGTGGAGAACACTGAGACCGCGAGGCGGGCCATCCACGAGCTCTTCATGGAGCACGTGATGAGCCACGCCCCCGGGTACGACAAGCTGATGAAGTGGACGGACGTCGACATCATGCCCACACCTGCAGGCGAGGGGATCGCAATTCAGCTCATCGCCGACCGCTACCAGAGGAACGTAATAGGCGTCGGCCTCGGCGGGGCGACGACGAACATCTACTCGATCTTCGACAAGAGGTTCGTCAGGAGCGTCAGCGCCAACCTCGGCATGAGCTACAGCATCAGCAACGTCCTCAAGGAGACGGGGCTGGAGAACATCATGCGCTGGCTCCCCTTCGACATCGACAGCAGCGACGTCAGGAACCGGCTCAGGAACAAGATGATCAGGCCCACGACCATCCCCCAGACACTGCAGGAGCTGGTGATAGAGCACGCCGTGGCCAGGGAGGCCCTGCGCCTCGGACTCGTTCACCACAGGTCCATCGCCACCACCCTCAAGGGCGTGAGGGGCGAGGTGGCGTTCCTCAGGGGGATTACAACGCAGGCGATCGTGGAGTCATACATCGACATGATGAAGATAGACATCATCGCCGGAACCGGAGGCCTCCTGTCCCATGCCCCGAGGAGGGTGCAGTCCCTCATGATACTCAACGACGCGTTCCTGACGGAGGGGATCACCATGATGTACCAAGACAGCGTCTTCATGATGCCCCACC
>JAUWDP010000369.1 GCA_030608725.1 Candidatus Bathyarchaeota archaeon | reverse complement strand
ATTCGTCGAGAGTTGTCAGGGGTATTCTCGCTTTTACGGCTTCTTGGATGGAATGGTAGCTTGTGGGTACTCCTTTGATGTCCCGTAGTTGTCCCTCTTCCAGTCTCTGTCCGATGATCTTGATTGCTTCAGCGGTTGTGGTGCCGCTCCCGATACCCAGGACCATGCCGCTTTCAACTTGGTCAACAGCCTGGGCTGCTGCCCTTTTCTTTGCCTCCTCTATCCAACTCATTTTCTATACCTCTGCACGCGTTTTACATACTAATCAATAAGCTCGGATACCATGTCGTTCCATTCGCTCTCGAAAGGTTGTGGGCGCTTCACCACTTGAGACATGTTTTCAGGGCTATAAAAACATCCACCATTTCGCGCCCGCGAGCAGAATATAATCTCTGCCAACACTTGCGCGCGTTACTCATTAAGTGAATGGAAAACGTTAATCCCCCATCTGCGTATTTATCACATGAACTTTATGGCCAAATTGATAATCACAGCCGCGGTGACCGGAGGGGAGCCTGTCTCAAGGGAGATGACTCCCTACGTCCCATGCTCTCCTGAGGAGATCGTCGAAGAGACCGTGAAGTGCTGGAAGGCAGGTGCCTCCATCGTCCACCTCCATGCCAAGGAGCCCGGGACGGGGAAGCCAGCACCCGACCCGAATCCCCTCCTGAAGCAGTACATAGAGATGATCAGGGATCGCTGTAACATCATCCTCAACGTGACGACGGGGGGAGGACGACGCGCGACAGCGGAGAAGCTGGACGAGATGATACTGGAGAGGTGCCAGCTGGGGCAGGAGATATCCTCCATGAACATGGGCTCCGTTAACTCCTGGACCCCGCCCTACCGGGGGACATTCATGAACCAGGTGCCGACCATCAAGCGCTGGGCTGGCTACATGAGGGATGCAGGGGTGAAACCCGAGCTGGAGATCTACGACACCGGGATGATCAACACAGCGAAGATGCTCGCCGAGGAGGGGGTCTTCGAGGAGCCCCTTCACATCCAGTTCGTGATGATCGGCAGGACCGGGTTCTCGCCGACACCGAGGGCTTTGCTATACTGCCTCGATGAGACGCCTGAGGACTGGACGTGGTCTGTCTGTGCCCTCGGGAGGCACGAGCTGCCCATAGGGGCGGTGGCGATGACCCTGGGAGGCCACGTCCGGGTCGGCTTCGAGGACAACATCTACATCAGGCGAGGGGAGCTTGCGAAGAGCAACGCCCAGCTGGTGGAGAGGATCGTCACGATCGCCGAGGCGCTTAACATCGAGGTGGCGTCTCCCGACGAGGCTAGGGGCATCCTAGGCCTGGGGAAGGGATAGGCCTTGGACAAGCTCATAGTTACGGCGGCGGTGACAGGGGGCGAGTACGTCTCCAAGGCGACCACCCCCCACGTGCCGTCGACCACAGAGGAGATCGTCGGGGAGGTAATTAGGTGCGTCGAAGCCGGCGCGTCCATCGTCCACCTCCACGCGAAGGACCCGGTGACGGGTGAACCCCACTCAGGGGACCCCAACCCCGTGCTCAAGGAGTACGTTGAGCGCATCCGCGAGGAGGTGG
>JAUWDP010000139.1 GCA_030608725.1 Candidatus Bathyarchaeota archaeon | reverse complement strand
CTCCTTGTCTATGCGTTCCTCCTGGGATTCTCAGCGCTTTTCATGATCGGGAACCCCGCGAGGAGCGCCCTCATTACCGAGTCAGTCGTCAGCGAGAAGAGGGCCACAGCAGTTAGCACCCTGATGGCCTTCGGCATGATAGCCAACACGATCACGGCCTCAGTCGGGGGTTACCTCGCCGTGACGTCAGGATACACGCCTATCCTCTACTTAGCCGTCGCAGGGGATGTCATCGGCCTGATTCTCATCACTATTTTCCTCAAGGAGACGCTGGATCCGAAGAGCGTGAGGAAGGAGACAGGAGAGTCTCTGCCCACAAGGATAAAGGGGTTCCTTGTCCCCGAGAAAGGGCTACGACGCCTGTACCTGATACTCTTCATCTTCGGCCTCAGCTATGGTACGGGTTACTCCCTTTTCTACGCGACCCTGGTCGACAACTACGGCTTCTCAGCATTTCAGCTCGGGCTGATGTCCTCGGCCTTCAGTCTGACCTGGGCCTTAGCTTCAATTCCATGCGGGAAACTTTCTGATAGGCTAGGGAGGAAGCCCATGTTCCTGATGTCACTCTCGTCGGCCATCATCACGGTGGTTGGCTTTCTCACGTTCAGGAGCTTCGAGGCGTTCCTCTTCTTCTAGATATTCAGCGGCTTAGATCCTGCGTTCTGGATTCCCGCATGGATGGCCTACCTATCGGAGAGGGTTCCCTCGGAGAGGCTGTCGACCGTAATGGGTAAGATCGACGCATATTCGAAGATAGCTGGGATACCCGCGCCTTGGCTGGGGGGATTCCTGTATATGGCTTACGGGTTCTCGGCTCCATTGCTCTTTCACCTGGTTCTCCTTGTCGCTGGTTTCCTGCTCGTCGCGACGCTGAAGGATTGAATTGCTGAAGTCGAAGATGGACTTTCGACTGACTTAATATAAAAAGAAAAGGTGGTTGGGTTTCTATCGTTGTCCTTGGCTAGAATAGGATTCCGAAGAAGAGCCTGATGAACCAGACAAGTATCTGGAGGGGTAGCAGCACTATCCACAGTACGAACTTGATCGTCAGAGTTATTCCGAGGAATATGGAGCCTACGAAGAACAGGAAACCCAGGAACCCTAGGAGGCCAAGGGCGAACAGCAGGGGAAACACGAAAATGTGCACTTTTGCACCGAATATCACTAGCGATAAACGCCTAATTAAGCTACCGATGCACGGATCCTGTAACCTCAAGAAGAATCCTTGATTGTACCAATTCCTCGTTCAAGTTACCGTCGACGATCGACCAGCCATGGAGCATCGCGAGCCTCCTCGCCTTGGAATCCACCTTCCTGAGCTGCTCAAGGGACTCGAACATCTCCCTCTGCTCACGGTTCTCCAGTATCCTACGGTAGGCCCTCTCGGGCGCGACATCCAAGTACAGCTTGTGCCTAGGCTTCGGGAGGAGGACGGCGAAGAAGACATAGGCTATGCGGTCGAGGGGTGCGGGGAGGTAGGCTGTGCCCATGAGGTATCGGACGAAGACGACGTAGTCATGGAGCCACCAAGGGCATTTGATCACGGAGCGTATTACATCGATGATGTAGAACATCGCTGAGGCGAAGTGGGCGTTCCTGCCCTCGGCGAGGAGGTACCTGCGGGCTCTGATCCCTGCCCAAGAGTCGTTCGACGGGTGGAAGCGGACATGCACGGAGTGCCCCCTACGCCTCAGCTGCCTCACGAGCCTCCGAGCCTGGGTGCTCTTCCCGGAGGCATCCAGACCATCAATGACGATGAAGACCATCAGAGCCACCCGTCCACCATGAGGAATGTCAGAGCCCCGGTGAGGGGCACACTGATGTTATCGAGCCCCCTCGGGGAGATGGCCTCCACAACGGTCACGACTACAGAGACAGCCAAGAAGGATAACAGCTTCCCGCCCACGGAGAACGAGTAGAAGTTTGAGAAGTAGAGGCTGCTGACGAAGAGGATGAGGAAGCTCGCAATAAACATGGCCAACGATCCCTCAAGGCTCTTCTCGGTTACCAGACGGTACTTCCTCCTCCCCATCCTCTGCCCCACGAGGGCTGCTGCGCTGTCCCCGTAGGCCATGGGGAGGACCCCAGAGGCGATGACGTAGGGCATCGGTGCGTAAAGGAGTGCCAGGAGAGAGAAGGATATTGAGTAGAGGATGAGGCCCGTGTGATGGCCCTCCTCGGTCAACTCAGATAGACCCCTCAACCTCTCCCTCAGGAAGCCCCACGGCGACAGGGGCGAGGCGAGGAAGGTCACGGCGATGAAGGGACCAGCGACAAGGAAGGGTGAGAGGCCCCACCTGAAGAAGGGGATGAAGAAGACGAGGTTCCCGATCATGGCATGCAGGAACTTACGGGAGACCTTCTGGGAGACTCCGAAACCGCTCAACCTCGACGACAGGAGGATCATGGAGACGACGTAGATGTAACATAAGACTACCATAAGCCAGTCGTCGACCAGACCCGGCAGAATACATCCCCCTCAGGAATCATTGTAAGGTTCTGTGCGCCGTGAAAAGGGTTGTGCTGGGCTGAGGTTCGCAGTTTTAAGGAGCGGTTCCACATCCCATCATGGTGTACCATCACGTTGTATGAAGCAGCAGATCCGGCATCCTGGATAGAGGGCGTCATCAGGACGTTCATCAACGAATCAACTGAGAACTCCCTCGGGAACGAGGCTAACGAGAAGGCCTGGGACACCCCCGCTGTAGGTTTCTCCTCGGGCGCTGACCCCCTGTACCCCTTCTATAAGGAGGACATCGGAGGCTTCTTCCTGACCCCTGTCGAGTGGTTCAAATCCGCCTACCCCGAGATTAAGGTGAAACCGGATGAGCTCACGGTGATCAGCTGGATACTGCCCCAGACGGAAGCAACAAAGGCCGAACACCGACTCCGGAAAAAATGGCCCAACGATAGATGGGCAAGATCCAGGATCTATGGCGAGGAGTGCAACAGAGCACTGCGGAGACACGTCGTCGAGGCCCTCAAAGAGGCGGGTCATAAGGCGGTCGCACCCATGATAACAGCCGAGTTCAAGACGGCGACCTCCGAAAAATACGGCCGCGCATCCAACTGGTCGGAGAGGCATGCCGCATACGCAGCGGGGCTCGGCACCTTCGGGTTGAGCGATGGGCTGATTACGCCAGTGGGGAAGGCCATGCGGGCCGGCTCGGTCATCGCGCAGATCAACATCCCTGCTTCAGAGAGGCGCTACGAGGACCACCATGCCTACTGCCTCCTCTATGTGGATGGTACTTGTGGGATATGCATCGACCGATGCCCCGTCGGCGCCATCTCCAAGGAAGGCCACGACAAGGACAAGTGCAGCAAGCACGTCAACGCGACAAGCGAGTACGTGAGGAGTAACTATGGTTTCGAGGGCTATGGTTGCGGCTTATGCCAGACGGGGGTTCCCTGCGAGTCGAGGATCCCCTCTGGCCTGTAGAGATAGTTTATTTCACGACCTCTGCTCGGGGACGAGGTTAGGCGGGGTCTTACCCTCTAGGAACGCTTTCACGTTCTCGGCGCAGACCTCGGCCATCCTCCTCCTGGTCTCGACGGTGGCTGAGCCGATGTGGGGCGTCAGGACAACGTTACTCATCTTCGTGAGTTTGCTTTCCACGGGTAGAGGCTCCTCCTCGAAGACGTCGAGCCCTGCACCGGCGATCCAGACCTCCTCCAGGGCCTCAACTAGGGCCTCCTGATCGATCGTGAGACCCCGGGACGTGTTGATGATCACAGCTGTGGGTTTCATCAGCCTCAGCTCCTTCCTCCCGATGAGGTGCCTCGTGGAGGAAAGCAGGGGAACGTGGATGGAGACTATATCTGACCCCCTCAGCAACTCCTCAAATCCTGAGAACTCCGCGCCGAGCTCCCTCTCAACGTCTGGTCTCTTCACGACATCGCTGTAGATGATTTTCATGCCGAAGCCGTGTGCTCTCCGGGCGACCTCGACTCCGATCCGCCCTAAGCCCACTATCCCAAGGGTCATCCCCTCCATGTCCCGACCGAAGGGGAGCCTGGAACGCCTCAGGGACCACTCCTCTCGCGCGAAAGTGTTCGCGTCCACTATCCCACGCATCAGGGAGAGAATGAGGCCAAGGGTCAGGTCCGCAACAGCGGAGGACAGGACGTCCGGGGTGTGGGTGACGTGTACCCCACGTCTGCTGCACTCCTCGACGTCCACGTTGTCGTAGCCCACGCCGAATCTTGCGGCGATCCCCAACTTGGGCGCGGCGTCGAGGAACTCCGCGTTTACGACGCCGGTGCCTATGATGATGGCTTCCGATTTGCTCAGGACGTCGAGGTATCCCTCTTCACTCGGAGACATGTAGACTACCTCCGCGTGTGGCTTTAGAGTCTCAGCCACATCCTCGGGGAAGTTACGCACCCCCGCATTTACGAGAA